>JAITPT010000098.1 GCA_031289285.1 Puniceicoccales bacterium | reverse complement strand
AAGAACGTCGTTAAAAACTTCCAGTCTTTGTTTATTGAGTGAGTGATGTCCATGCCAACAAAATGCAGCTGTGGGATTTTTGCGCAACATATAATTTAGCGCTTATGCCCCCCAACCCTCCCCAATCCATTGCACTGGCTTCTGACATGCGCGTCTAATAAAACATTCCCTTGTGCGTCTAAGTCTGTGAACCTGCTCACACGCATTACAGCCATGAAACACTTCAAAGCCCTTCTCCTCGTTTTTGCGGCCACCGCCTTGTTCTCTACGAACAATGCAGCCCTCGCCGCCCCACAAGCCGCCTCCGCAGCTCCCGCTCCTGCTGCCGCTCTCCCGCTTCCACCGCCACCAGCGGCGAGCATCCCTGCGCTCTGGGAGACCGTCAAGAAACACACCGACGAGCAGCGCCCACAATCGGCACTTCTCGCCATCGAAAAAATCATCCCTGCGGCACTCGCGCAAAAGGACTACGACAACGCCCTGCGTGCCATCCTCGGCAAGGCCGCGTTCGCCTCCGCCAGCGACAGCTACCGCGAGAACCGCGCCGTCCAAATCCGTGTCCTCACGCCCTACCTCAAATCCGCCGCGCCCGAGTTGCGCCCGCTTCTCGCCGCCGCCATCGCCAATGTCTGCCAAGCCTACTACAACGAAAACCGCCACCGCCTCCTCGACCGCACCCGCGCCGCCGCCAACCTCTCCGACTTCCGCACATGGGATGCCTCCCTCGTGCGCGAGCAAATCGCCAGCCTCTACGCAATCGCCCTCGCCGACTCCGTTCGCCTCCAAAGCACCCCCGTCACCGCCTTCGCCTCCGTCCTCGCCACGCCCGCCGAGACCGCTGCGGCTTCCGGCAGGACGGATTCCCGTTTCGCTAAATTGCCCATCCACCCCGACACCTACCGCCCGACTCTCTTCGACTTCATCGCTCGCGACGCCATCAAATTCTACAGCGACGGCGAGGCCGGCGGCACGCAATCCGAAGACCAGTTTGAACTCCTCGCCGACTCGCCCGCTCTCGGCTCGCTCGAAGAGTTCCTCGCGTGGGACATCCCGGCAAACTCCGCTGCCACCGCAGCCTCCGGCAAACTCCAGCCCTATCCTGCCGCCATCCGCCTCCACCAAGCCCTGCTACGCTTCCACCGCGACACCACGAAAAACGACCTCGCCCTCGCCGACGCCGACCTGCGCCGCATCCTCTGGGCAAACAATGCCATTGCCTCTGCTCCCGACAACCGCGCCCGCACCGAGCAAGCACTCCGCGCCCACATCGAACGCTGGAAAAACTACGAACCCGCCTCCGACGCCGCCGCAGACCTCGCCCTCCTCCTCTCAAGAGACCCCGACGACCTCTACCGCGAAACCGCCTCCGTCACCGCCGCTCTCGAAGCCTTCAAGACCGCTACCCTCGGCGTCGCCCTCCACCCCGCCAGCCTTGGTGCCAACCGCTGCCGCGCCATCCTCGCCGTGCTGCAAGCGCGTGCCCTCGACGAAGTCACCACCGAAGCCGTCTGGAACGCCCCCGCGTCCCAAATCACCGTCACTGCAAAAAATCTTGAGACCGTCCACTTCCGCGCTGTGCCGTCCAACTGGAACCTCTTCCTCGCGAGCGACCGCAACCGCCCCAATTCGCTCAACAAAGAGGAGTTTGCCCGCCTGCGCCGCAGCCCGCACATCAAGGCGTGGAGTGCCACGCTCCCCCGCGCCGACTACACCCGCGCCACGCACAGCTTCCCCGCGCCCGACGGCCTCAAGCCCGGCTTCTACTTCCTCCTCGCCTCCGCAGACCCCACCTTCTCGGGGCGCAGCGAAACCATCCGCTACGTGCCATTCTGGGTGAGCGACCTCGCTCTCGTCTTCGGTGGCGACATCGCCAAACAACCCGCCGATGGCGACTACCTCGCAGGCTTCGTCCTCAACGCCGTCACTGGCGAACCCGTCGCTGGCGCAACCATCGCTGCATGGTCACTCGACGGCAACCGCGAGCGCACCTCGCTAATCGGCGCGAAGACCGACGCCACCGGCGCCTTCCTCATAAAAACCCGCCGCGCACTCCGCGACGTCCTCCTACTCGCCACCTCGCCCGACGGCTCGCAACACGTCTCCAACGACGCCTCCGAGCGCGGCTACTACGCCGCGCGGCGCATCTCCGAGCGCACGCGCCACTACGTCCACTTCATCACCGACCGCAGCCTCTACCGCCCGGGGCAGCCCGTCGCTTTCAAGGCCGTCGTCTTCACTGCCAACACCGACACCAACGAATACACCCCCGCCACCAACCACAACCTGACCGTCGCCATAGACGACCCCAATGGCAAAGAGGCCGCCCGCCTCACGCTCCGCACAAACGGCTTTGGCTCCGCGCACGGCAGCTTCGTCGTCCCCGCCGGACGCCTCAACGGGTCATACTCGCTTCACACAATCGGCGCGGAGAACGGGCGCGGCTACGTGAGCATTGAGGAATACAAACGCCCCAAGTTTGAGGTCGTCCTCGCCGCCCCCGCTACTGCGCCGCGCCTCGGCGACAGCGTCACACTCTCCGGCGTCGCTACCGCCTACACCGGTGCGCCCATTGACGGCGCAAAAGTCCGCTGGCACGTCGAGCGTGTCACGCGCTGGCCGATTTGGTGGCACTGGCGTATGCCGCGAAACACCGCCACCCGCGCCATCGCTCGCGGCGTCGCTGGCACCGATGCGCAAGGGCGTTTCACGCTCACATTCCCCGCATCGCCCGACAAGACGAGCAACCCCAAAAACGAACCCCAATTCCATTTCCGCGTGACCGCCGAAATCACCGACAACACTGGCGAGACCCGCGTCGTCACCCGCACCGTCGCCGTCGGCTACACCGCCTTGCAGGCCAACCTCTCCGCCGCCGTCTGGCAAACACCCACCAAGCCCGTCGCCATCGAAATCTCCACCACCGCGCTCGACGGCTCGCCCCTCGCCGCCGAAGGCTCGCTCACCCTCTACTCGCTCAAACAGCCCGAAAGACCCATTCGCAAAGACGCCTCTTCTCATGCTCTCCACTCCATAATCGAAAACGAGGCGAACGCCCCGGGCGACCCGCGCAACTGGGAAGAAGGCGACGGAGTCGCCTCCGAGCGTTTCAAGACCGACGCCAAAGGCAAAGCGACCGTCTCCACCACGCTGCCCGCTGGCATCTACCGCGCCGTGCTCACCACGCAAGACCGCTACGGCAAGTCCGTCACCGCCCGCTCCGAAATCACCGTCTCCGACCCCGTCTCCGCGAAGGCCGTCGTCCGCGTCCCCTTCGGCTTTGCCGTCGAAAAAGAAAAACTCCGTCCGGGCGAAACCTTCACCGCCCTCTGGCGCACCGGCTACGAGACAGGCCGCGCCCTCGTCTCCATCGAGCACCGCGGAAAGATACTCCAGCGCTTCTGGACAGACCCCACCGTCACACAGCAAAAAATCACCCTGCCCGTGACAGAGAACCTGCGCGGCGGCTTCCTCGTGCGCATCCTCCAAATCCGCGAAAACCGCTTTTACAACGAAAACCTCCGCGTCGCCGTCCCGTGGGATAACAAGGAACTCAAGTTCGCGTGGTCGCGCTTCAACTCAAAACTCGTCCCCGGCGGACGCGAGACTTGGACACTCCGCATTCAGAACCCCGACACCGGCCCCGCCGCCGCCGAGCTTGCCGCCGCCCTCTACGACGCCTCCCTCGACGCCTACGCGCACCACAACTGGAACGACCTCGGCAACATCTTTTACAGCGAGCGCCATTTTTGGAATGACGCCATGCGTTTCGGCAACATCCGCCTACGCTCGAATGTTGGCTTTTACAAACAAGACACCGAAACACCACACCAACGAACCCGGGTGGGTTATCGTAACTGGGGTTTGGTCCCGCGCCTATTTTACGTCAGAGACACCGACGACAGGACGATGTTTAACGGAGTCTCCGATAGCTACGGCGGCGGTGCCGGCGGCGGTGTCGGAATTGGCATTTCTCGTGGCTTCGGCGACGGCAGAGCAGGTGTCCTCGGCAGAGCCGGTGCCGCTCCCGTCGCCACCGCCGCTCCCGCCAGTTTTGCTCCTTCCGCCCTCAGCGCAAAATCCGCCAGTGCTTCCGCCGATTCCGCCGCGCCCGAAACCGCAGACGCGCCTGACGCCGCCGCCGCGCCTTCGCTCGCGGGCGTCGCTGCCCGCCGCAATCTCTCCGAGACGGCGTTCTTCTACCCAGCCCTCGTCGCCGAAGCCGACGGCTCCGTGCGCCTCGAGTTCACCGCGCCCGAAGCCCTCACGCGCTGGAAGTTCCTCGCCTTTGCGCACGACAAACAACTCCGCTCCGGCGTCTATTCCGACGCCTCCATCGTCACCGCCAAAGACCTCATGGTGCAGCCCAACCCGCCGCGCTTTGTCCGCGAAGGCGACACCCTGGAAGTCACCGTCAAGCTCACCAACAAAACCGACGCCCCCCAAGAAGGCCGCGTCTCGCTACGTTTCGCCGACGCCCTCACGCTCGACTCCGCCGACGCCCGCCTCGGCAACGCGCAGCCCGAACGCGCCTTCACCCTCGCGCCGCGCTCCTCCGCCTCGCTGAGCTGGCGCGTGAGCGTCCCCGACGGCACGGGCTTCCTCACCTACAAAGCCGTCGCCGCCGCCGGTCTGCTCAGCGACGGCGAGGAGGGTTTCCTGCCCGTGCTCAGCCGCCGCCGCCTCGTCACCGAGTCTATCGCGCTCAACGTCCCCGCCGCCGCCGTAGGCACACCCGCAGGCGATGCCGTTTTCTCCTTCGGAAAACTTCTGCGCAGCGGCAGCGAAAGCTCGCTCACGCACGAGTCGCTCACCGTCCAGATTGTTTCCAACCCCGCATGGTATGCCGTCATGTCGCTGCCCTACCTCATGGAGCATGAGCGCGAGTGCAACGAGCAGATCTTCTCGCGCCTCTACGCCAACAGCCTCGCCGCGCACATCGCCAACTCCGACCCCAAAATCGCCCGCGTCTTCGAGCGTTGGCGCAACACCCCAGCGCTCGATTCGCCGCTCTTCAAAAACACCGACCTCAAGTCGCTCCTCATCTCCGAGACACCGTGGGTGCGCGCCGCCGAGGGCGAGTCCGCCCAACGCCGCAACCTCGCCGTGCTCTTCGATAAAAACCGCCTCGACGCCGAGATGAGCGACGCCCTGCGCCGCCTCGCCCAACGCCAAGGCGCAGACGGACGCTGGAGCTGGTTCCCGGGCTGCGACCCCAACGACTTCATCTCACGCCACATCGTCGCGGGTTTCGGAAAACTGCGCCGCATGGGCGTTACCATTGACGACGCCGTCGCTGTCCGCGCCCTCCCCGCGCTCGACAAACAACTCGCCCGCAAGTTTGCCGACATCAAGACTTACGCCGCACGAACCGGCACCGACTACCGCAAACAAAACCACCTCTCGACCAGCATCGCCCACCACCTCTACACCCGTGCGTTTTTCCAGCGCGAGCACCCCGTCGCCAAAGCCAACCTCGCCGCGCTCGACTTCTTCCTCGCCCAAGCCGCCACCTACTGGACGACGCAGCCGCGCCAGAGCCAAGCACAGCTTGCCCTCGCCCTCCACCGCTTCGCCGCCGCCAACGCTGGCACCGCCGCCGGCGGCTTCGACCCGCACGTGCTCGCCGCCGCGCCCACGCCCACCCTCACGCGGGCGCAGGCGGACGCCGCCGCCACGCTCATCATCCGCTCTCTGCGCGAACACGCGAAACGCGACGCCGCCGACGGGATGCACTGGGAAGACGACCCCGACGCACGTGGCTGGTATTGGTGGCAAGCACCCATCGAGACGCAGGCTTTGATGATAGAGCTGTTTGCCGATGTCGCCAAAGACGCCGCCGCTGTCGCCGAGATGCAGCTTTGGCTCTTGCAACAAAAACGTGCTCAGGCTTGGCCGACCACCAAGGCCACTGCCGACGCCATCTACGCCCTCCTACTCGGCGGTGCCGCGCCTGCGCCCGCCGCCGTCGCCACCTCGTCCGCCGCAAGCCCCGCCACGCTCATGTCGCGCAACACCGGCAGCGTCGGCGCTGGCCGCCGCCGCCCTGTGGCTTTGCTCAGCGACAACACGCTTGTCTCCGCCAGTGTCGGCGGGCGTTTGATTTCTCCGAAGAACGTTGAAGCGGGCACGGGTTTTTATTCGGAGCGCATCGCTGGCCCGCAAATCAAACCTGAGATGGGGCGCGTCAGTGTCACACGCCCTGCCAGCGGCGTGGCATGGGGCAGCGTCACATGGCAATATTTTCAGACGCTTGACAAAATCACTTCTCACGCGGGCACGCAGTTGTCGTTGAAAAAGACGCTTTGGAAAAAGGTTCGTGGCCCTGCTGGTTTTGAGTTGGTGCCTGCGGCGCAGGGCAAGCTCACGGTCGGCGACACGCTTGTGGCACGACTCGAATTGACGTCGGAAAAAACGATGGAGTTCATGCACCTGAAAGATGAGCGTCCCTCTGGCGCGGAGCCTGTCAGTGTGTTGAGTGGCTATCGTTGGCGCGACGGCCTTGGCCACTACGAGAGCACCAAAGACACGGCGACGCACTTCTTCATTGATTGGTTACCTGCTGGAGTTCACGTCTTCGAGTATGAGGTGAAGATTGTCCACCGTGGTCTTTATCAAAGTGGCATCGCCGAAATCCAGAGCATGTATGCCCCCGAATACAACGCCCACTCCGCCGCCATCTCCGTCACCGCCGAGTAGAGCGGCGGACAGGGAAGGCACGAGTGTAGCACAGACAATCCTGTCTGTGTCCGAAGTGTCGCCGAAGGCGAAGGCGACGGCGACGTTTCCATCACATCCCCCACAGACAAGATTGTCCGTGCTACACTCACGCGCCGCTACACTCACGCGCCGCCGCGCCGCATTGTTCTCCCTTGTTTCTTCCGTCGCCGCGCTTATATCTCTGCCCGCTATGAAAAACTCCATTGTCTCTTCCGCCTCTGCCTTCGCACTCGCACTCGCCGCTGCGTTTTCCGTCGCGCCGCTCACCGCGCAAAATGCCACCGCGCCTGCGCCCGCCGCGCCTGCGTCCGCTGTCGCACAAAAAACATCCCTTGGCGTCGTTCCGGTGAAAGTCACCGACCCCGTCAAAACTAATGCCGCTCGCGCCGGACGCGCCAACGAGTTGGCCGCCTTCGCCAAAATCCTTGAGACCCGTCTATCGGGTGTTCTCGCTGCCGACCGCAAGTTCAAGGTCGTCACCCGCGCCGACCTCGACACGGTGCTCAAAGAGCAAGACATCGGTGCCTCCGGCAACGTTGACACCGCCGACAGCCAGCTTGCCCGCCGCTTCAAACTCGCCGGTGTCGCCACCGTGCTTCAAGTCACGGTCACAGACTTCCAAGACCGTGTGCGCACCCTGCGCTCGGAGGCACTCGACCAGACGCTTGTCCGCCGCGACATCCGTGTTCTCGTTTCTGCCGCTTTGCTCGACACCAGCACGGGCGTCATCCGCGAGAGCATTGTCATCGAGCCAATCACACAAGGCGACCTCGACAAAAAAATCACGGGTGTTCGCGACACCGCCGAGGCGGGAGACCAAGTCGCTGCCGAACTCGCCATCGTCGCTGCTGGGCGTATTTCTGCCCGTCTCAACGATGTCCTTTTCCCTGCTCGCATTCTCTCGCACACTGGCGAAAACGTGCTCATCAATCGGGGCGACACCACCGGCATCGCCGTCGGGCAAGAGTGGCTTGTCTATGCTCTCGGTGAGGAATTGATTGACCCCGATACAGGCGAAAAACTTGGTGCCAATGAGGTCGAAATCGGGCGTGTGGTCGTGACGGAAGTGCTGGCAAAGTTTTCCCGCGCCCGCGTTTTGAAAGACCAAGGCAAAGGCATCGCAAAAGGGCAAATCCTGCGTCTCGTCAAAGCCCCCGCAAAGTAGTTCCGCACCACAGGCGGCTACGGTAGGGCACTCCCTCCCAAGCCCTCAAAAACGAAATCGGGCTTGATAGCCAATAGCCAATGCAATGGTAGGAGAAAATGCGGGAGGAGTGTTTTGGACTCGTAACGTAAAGTGAAAAAATTGGCGCTAAAAGCGGCAAGAGGGCACTCCTAAAAATAAATCTGCATGTCCGAAAACAATGATACTTTTCGTCCCGTAGGGACGGGATGTCGGTAGCACGGGGTTTCAACCTAATACCGTTCAAATAGCGTGAAAATACGAGAATAGCCTTTGAAATGGAGGGTGCATCGTAGCGCTGAAGGCGCGGCCTCATAATAGCCTATGGCAACGCCATAGGTTAACGGCGGCGGCTCCCCAGCGGGCTGTAAGCCCGCCTCAACCTTCGTTCCAAATGCCCCCCCCTCGCGCCACCACCGCCTACCTCCATCGCGTTGAGGTGGGCTTACAGCCCACAGAGACAGAGCGAGACCGATACCTATGGCGTTGCGATATGCTATTATGAAGCCGCGCCTTCAGTGCTCCAAGCCACATGCGGTTTCAGAAATGCCCTACGTATTTTGGGCACTACCTGAACGGTATTGGTGTAGCGAGCCGCTGCCACCGCACTTCATAAAACCGCGCATCAGCCCCGACGCATTTTTTACGACCCGCGCACCTGCCCCCCTCTGCC
>JAITPT010000056.1 GCA_031289285.1 Puniceicoccales bacterium | reverse complement strand
CGCTCCACGCACCGCAAGGTGCGCGTCGGGAAAGCGCAAACCGCATCCGCCTCAAAATCTTGCGCAAACCCATCCCGCTGAACTGCCGTTCTTAGGTTAAAAATTCCCTTGCAAATCGTGCTATCGGTAGCTCATTCTGCAAGGGAATTTTGGTTCCTCGCTACTTTGAGAGGGAACTCAAGTGTAGTCAGCCCCGCATGGGGCGAGATTATCGGGTTACCAGATGCTGGTGGTGTGTATTCCGTTGCAATTTCGTAGAGGGCACGTGGTGGGCACTGCACGGGAAAGTTGCACGAACCGCAGCGAAGTCAAGTAATAAAATGGCTGCCTTTTAATTCGAGCGCGACAAATGGGCAAAATGTTGCCCGTGTTGTAAGTGCATGATTTATCGTGTAGTTGAGAGGCGGATACTTACTTCTCCCCTTCCCCCGCCTCCCCCGCCCCTCCTCCTCTCTCCGAATAATTAACCAGACTAAAGATTTTGCCATTGGGTCGCCGGGACATCCGATAATCTCGCCCCATGCGGGGCTTTGTTGCGGGTGGGCGGCGGGCCGGAGGTTTCGCTGCGCTACACCTCCGGTTATGCACATCTCGCCCCATGCGGTGAGAGACGGTCGCTGCCAGCCCCAACGGGGCGTCCAGCATTTAGCCGTGGGTGACTGAGCGTAGCGAGGGAACCCTCGGCTAAATGTGACGCCCCGTTGGGGTTGTGCTTGATAGGACGTATAGGTCGTATAAGACTTATAGGTCGTATAGGACCTATATGTCCTATAAGACCTATCCCAGCTTCACCCGCCTCTATTCTGCCAGCAGTTGGACGGGGCCGATTAGGCCGGATTCGTCTAACCTGCTTTTGGCGGATTGGCTGACTATGCGGACTTTGCGCTGGTTGGCAGGGAGACGGGCGTCGCCTATCATGCGGTTGACCCATGTGCCAACTACTTCTACTTCAATTTTATTGGTGCCAGCGCGAACTTGATTTGTGATGTCAACACGATAGGGCGGAGTCCACGCGCCACCTGCGTATTGGCCATTGATTTTGACTTTCGCCATCGCGCCAACAGTGCCTAAATCAATGAAGACTTTTTTCTTTTGTGCATTCTCTTGTCCGGCGTTTTCTTCCTGTCCGGCAAACGAAAACTCGTTTGTATAAAACGCGGTGCCGGAGTAGTAGCGGATGTTGTCGTTTTTGTGGTCGCGCCATGCGAGTAGTTTTTCAAACTTTACAGGTTCGGCGGGGCCACGGCGAATTTCGTCGGAGTCAAACTTAACTGTCCACGGCGTGGTGATTTCGCTGATGCGTTTTGCATTGCGATAGTTTGCGGCGAGGTCGCGGTCGGCGCGGGGTTTGTTGCCTTTTTTGCGGAAAACTACAAAGACGCTTTCATTGGGCGCGAGTTGGAGCGGGACGACGGTTGTTTGTTTGCACGGCATAAATGTCGGGAGCAGTTTTTGTGCGCCGGAGACGGGTTCCCAAAGTTCAGGAAGAAGACCGGTGACGCGAAACTCTGGTGTGGCTTCGACAGTTTTATTGCTGGTGTTGGCGATGAAGAAAATCTCGACGCCATCAGGGGTTCGGCGATGGCTGTAAGTCAACGGGTCTTTGTCGTTAAACCAGACGTCAACAGCGAGTTTTTTATCTTCAAAGATTTTTTCCAAAGATGTGTTAATATAAACTTTTCCTTTGCCGTATTGGCGGACGCTTGGAGAGACAGTTGGGAATACGGGCGGCGTCACGCCGTCGGGTGTGTTTGACAGCGATTCTTGAATGCCTTTTGTGCGCGTGACGGCGTTGGCGTTTTCGCCCCAAAGTTTCTTGGAGAGAGCGCGGACTTCGGCGTCGGCGGCAGGATAATTTTCCATGCTTGGCGAACGCGCAAATGGGAAGCCAAGCACGGTGGCTCCGTCGGCTACGAGTTGCTCGATTTTGCGCAAAACTTCGGGGCGAATTTCGGCTTGCGGCGGCAACACGAGGACGCTGTAAGTCGTTCCGTGCGGGAGTGTTATTTCGCCAGCGGCGTTGACTGTCGCGTCTTGTAGCAAGACCTCGGCGTTGATGAAGTCGTGGTGACGTCCACGCGGGCATTTCGGGTGTTCTTCGCCGCCCATTTTCGGGGCGTCTTCGCCGATATAATAAGCGACATCGGCGACGTCCACGCCACGGCTTAACAAGAAGCCACAGCGGCGTATATAAGTCGTGAAGAGGTCTATTTGGGAGAACCACGTATTTTTGCGGTTAAACTCGGTGTTATACCAAGCGGTGTGGCCGGGGAAACTGTTGTTGGCGTCTTGCTGAATGTTGACGTGTAGAATGTAGGAGTTGATGCCTTCGCCAAACGCACGGTCGCCGCGATTTTTTAGCGAAGTGGGCGTCTTCGAGAAATGCCCGTCGCCAGAGGTAAATGCTTCTGCCCAGACTTTTGGTTTTCCGTAAGTGTGAGCGCAAGAAGTTGCGCAGCGGTTTTCGGGAATGCCGATGCCAGAGAGGCCGCCCATCCAAAACTCGCCGCCAACTTCGTCGGATTGGCCGCCGTATTGTAGAAACTCTCCGGGGAAGCCCCACGTGCCGTAGTTTTCGAGCCATGTTGTCATTCCGTTCGCGTGTGCTTTATCCGCCATCGCTTTGACGTATTGGCTGGAAATGCGGTCGGCGACGAGGCGGCGCATATCCCACAGGAAGCGGTCGCTAAGTTCGGGGCTTCCGACAGAGTATCCGTAGTAAGTCGGGAAGTAGGGAGTGGGGTCGTAACCGTAGCGTTCTTTGAAGATTTTAACAAAGTCGTCGGTGATGTTTTGACCACCTTTTTCGTAACTATCCATCACGTTCACTTTGAGTGTTTTTCGGTCTTCAGCGGGAACGCGCCGGAGGATTTCTCCAATGAACGCCTCGAAGTGTTGCGACGTGTATTTGTAACTCATTTTGTCAACCTCTGGGCCGTCGCCACCTTTGGGCGAAGGCGAGTTGGTGAGACCAGTCGGCACCATACCTGTCCGCAATATAACCCATTCGCCAGCAGGGACTTCCCATGTGAGAGTGCCATCGGCGGCGAGTTTATCTGAGATGTCGAGCACTTTATTTTCGGGGATGGAGAGTGTTTTATTTACGGAGGATTGTTGCCAGAGAAAAGCGCGCCACGGCGGCGCAAAACTATTATACATCTTGGCAAAGATTTTCTCCGAGAAACGTTCTACGACTGGTGCGTGTTGGATAGCGACGCGGACGAGTGTGCTGTTTTGTGCGGTGCCTTGGAAGACGAGGCGGTATTCGTTGCCAGTGACTTCTGGGAAGGAAATTGCGACTGGCGCGTCGGGATTGTAGCCACGCGAGAGGCCGCTATCCGTGCGGTCTATAGCGAATGCTTTTAACGTGCGGAACTTTGCGTTTGCGCCGTCGGCGGCGGTGTTTCGCACGTGTATTTCGACGTTCGAGCGGAAGCCGCGATTGAGGTGGATAAGCAGCCCTTGTGCAGGCGCGGGCGCGGGCAATTTAACGGTTAACTCGCTACGTTTTCCAGATAAACGCAGAGGGAACTTTGCCGCTGTAGGGTTGGGGTTGGAGAGCGTCACTTGGGCGCCCGGCGTGGCTAATAGATTTTTGTGTTGGGGGCCGATTGGGAACGCCAGAACTTTGAAATCTTGGAAGTCTTTGACGCTCACGCGGCGCACTTCGTTTGCCCACGGCAAGCCGGACGGGTCGAGCAAATCTTTTTGCGTGACGGAGATTTTTTTTGAGAAATGCG
>JAITPT010000016.1 GCA_031289285.1 Puniceicoccales bacterium | reverse complement strand
GCTATTATGAAGCCGCGCCTTCAGCGCTCCAAGCCACGCACGGTTTCAGAAATGCCCTTCGTATTTTGGGGCACTACCTGAACGGTATTGGGTTAAAACCCCGTGCTGCCGACATCCCGTCCCTGCGGGACGAAAAGCACCGATGTTTTCGGACATGCAGATTTATTTTTAGGAGTGCCCAAAACTCATTCCCCTGAAAAGTTATTCATAATCCTAAAAACGGCAGTTAATGCGGGCGGTTTTGCGCAATCTTTTGGCCGTCTGCGGCTTGCGCTTTCCGCTCCACGCACCGCAAGGTGTGCGTCGGGAAAGCGCAAACCGCATCCGCCTCAAAATCTTGCGCAAACCCATCCCGCTGAACTGCCGTTCTTAGGATTATTTTTAAGATATTGGGGTAAGATTTTCCAAACATAAGTCAAGAAAGACCTCGGCTGCGTGCCAGCCTTCGTGTCTTCGTGCCTTCGTGTGAGATATTCTTAGGGCACAAAAGCGCAAAAAGGGACAGACACTTTTTCACTTGCTTGTCTCACGCGCTTGTCCGGCGGAATGGGTCAACCGCAGATAACACAGATAGCGCAGATATGAAAACCGGAGTCAGCGGGAGTCAGCAGATGAATCCGATTTTACCACAAAGGACACAAAGATTTTCGCAAGGGACACGAGGAAAGTGCGAATTTTTTGGGGGAGGTGACAGCAGGGAAAAAGTGCCTGCCCCTTTGTGTAGCGCGAAATTGTTGATAGCCGCGCTCGTATTCCTGCTGCGTGACGGGCGTGATTTCGGCGGGCGACACGGCGGGCACGACGAAGGTGCGCGTGCGTGTGGCTCGGTCGGCAGTGTGCGGCGCGACCAAGCCGTGGCACGGGCGCTTTTTCTCGCGTTGGGGAAATACTGGGAGACCCGTGGGCGGTTGACGGTGCCGTTCGTGCTCAGCGATAGCAGCGAGGTGGGGGCGAAGGGAAAGAAGCCGACGGCATAGGGGAGGCGGACTGCCTCCTTCTCCCACCTTATCCGACGCCTCCCTCACCCCTCTCGCTAAAATCACTCCCGACCGGTTGACGACAAATCGTCAAACGGTCGTGACTATTTGACGATTTGTCGTCAAATGGTCAGCCCTGAAACGCGACTACCACGACATCCAAGCCCTCTCGCGAGCATTTCGAGAACATTTTGCTTTCCCTTCTCGACGTCAAAAATTCCCTCCTCACGTCCCTCAAATCGTCCCCAAAACCAACCCGACCATTTGACGACAAATCGTCAAACGGTCGTGACTATTTGACGATTTGTCGTCAAATGGTCAGCCATGAAATGCGACTATCACGACGTCCAAGCCCTCTCGCGAGCATTTCGAGAACATTTTGCTTTCCCTTCTCGACGTCAAAAATTCCCTCCTCACCTCCCCAAAATCGTCCCCAAAACCAACCCGACTATTTGACGACAAATCGTCAAACGGTCGTGACTATTTGACGATTTGTCGTCAAATGGTCAGCCCTGAAACGCGACTATCACGACGTCCAAGCCCTCTCGCTACCATTGAGCGTACAGTTTGCATTCCCTGCCAGAGGTCATAAATTCCCGCCTCACGTCCCTCAAATCGTCCCCAAAACCAACCCGACCATTTGACGACAAATCGTAAAATGGTCGTGACTATTTGACGATTTGTCGTCAAATAGTCAGCCATGAAACGCGACTATCAGGGCGTCCTCGCCGAACATTTTGCAATCAATCGTCAGATGGCGTTTTTGTCTGGGCCGCGCCAAGTCGGCAAAACGACCCTGCTCAATGCCCTCGCGCCCGCCCCCTATCTCAACTGGGACGACCCCGCCGACAAGCTCGTCTTCAACGCCGGTGCCGACGCCATCGCCACCCATTGTGGCCTCGATGTCTGGCACCCCGACGACGCCAAGCCGCTGCTCGCCTTCGACGAAATCCACAAATACGCCCGCTGGAAAAACACCCTCAAAGGTTTCTTCGACAAATACGGCAAACGCGCCCGCATCGTCGTCACCGGCAGTGCTCGCCTCGACATCTACAAGAGAGGCGGCGACAGCCTGCGCGGGCGTTACCTCGGATACCGCATTCACCCGCTCTCGCTCGGCGAAATCGCGGGTGCCCCGCTCGACCCCGAAACCTTGCTGCGTCCGCCCGCCACCTGCGACGCCGACGTGCTCGCCACGCTCGCCCGTTTCGGCGGTTTTCCCGAACCGTTTTTGAAAGCGAACACCCGTTTTCATCGCCAATGGCTGCGCCTCCAACGCGACCAAATCTTGCGCGAAGAAGTGCGCGACATCACCGCCATCCGCGAAATCGCCCTCATCGAAACCCTTGGCCATTTCCTCTCTGCGCAAGCTGGCGGCGAGGTGAAGTTTTCCGGCCTCGGCAACCACCTGCAAGTTTCCACCGACAGCGTCCGCCGCTGGTGCTCCACGCTCTCTGCCCTTTATTTTTGCCATTTTGTCCGCCCCTATTCGCGCAACATTCGCCGCTCCCTCATCAAGGAACCCAAGGTCTATCTCTGGGATTGGAGTGCCGCGCCCGAAGGCGGCCAGCGTTGGGAAAACCTCGTCGCTGGGCACCTCCTCAAAGCCGTGCATTATTGGACGGATTTGGGGCTGGGCGACTTCGCGCTCCATTTCCTCCGCGACAAAGAAAAACGCGAGATAGACTTCCTCGTCGTGCGCGACGCCAAACCGTGGTTCCTCGTCGAAGTGAAAACTTCAGCCAGTGCCCCCTTAAGCAACGCGCTCGCCTATTTCCAAGCCGCCACGGGTGCCGCCCACGCATGGCAAGTCGCCGCCGATTTACCTCCCGCTGGTGCTGACTGCTTCACCGCCAAAACCCCCGTAAAACTTTCCCTCGCCGACCTCCTCCTGCGCCTCCCGTAAGCCACCTGCCTCCCGCCTGAAAAAGAACCGCAAAAAGGGACAGACACTTTTTAACTTGCTTGTCTCACGTGCTTGTCCGGCGGAGGGGGGGGGGGGCAACCGCAGATAATACAGATAGCGCAGATATGAACACCGGAGTCGGCGGGTGTCGGTGGGAGTCGGTGGGAGTCGGTGGGAGTCGGCGGGAGTCGGCGGAAGACTCCGATTTTACCACAAGGGACACAAAGATTTCCACAAAGGACACGAGGAAAGTGCGGATTGGGGGTGTTGGGTTGGGGGACAACCGTAAAAAGGGACAGGCACTTTTTGGTTCCTCGCTGTTTTGAGTGGGACGCGAGTATTGGCAATTGCTGACGCCCATTAACCTCAAAACGGCAGTTGAATCGTGTCGTCTTGCGGAAGCTGTTATGGGCACTCCTAAAAATAAATTTGGGGTTGGTGCATCTCCCGTCCCGTAGGGACGAAATGTCGGTAGCACGGGGCTTTAGTCCAATACCGTTCAGGTAGTGCCAAAAACATGAGGGGCATTTTTGAAACCGCATGTGGCTTGGAGCGCTGAAGGCGCGGCTTCATAATAGCCTATGGCGAAGCCATAGGATAACGGGCGGTTTCTCCGCAGTGGGCTGTAAGCCCACCTTAACGCAATGGCGGTAGGCGGCGGTGGTGCGAGGGTGGCATTCGGAGCGAAGGTTGAGGCGGGCTTACAGCCCGCAGAGACAACGCCACATGATACCTATGGCTTCGCCATAGGCTATTATGAAGCCGCGCCTTCAGCGCTACGATCCACTCTCCGTTTCAAAAACGCTTCTCGTATTTTCACACTACCTGAACGGTATTGGGCTTTAGTCCCGTGAAAATGCCACCCCCACACCCGCGTCCCGTAGGGACGCAACAACCGAGGCAGACACGGGTTGCGTCCCTACGGGACGCAGGGCGAGAGGCAACCGTGAACACGGGGTTAAACCTAAAAACGGCAGTTGAATCGGGTCGTCTTGCGGAAGCTGTTATGGCATCTGCACTTGTTGGCTTTGTTCGACGCACCAACAGGTGCGCCTTCACAAATCCACCAAGCACAGCTGCCACAACTTCTTCTCGCAATACTTCCCCTCCAACTGCCGCTTTGAGGATAACGATGATGCCGCAAACCGGACATCATATCCATAGAACTCGCGTTTTTCTATTTTCATTTGTAGAAAATGCCGAAAAACCGCAGCAAACACATGTTGTGTTGCTGCGGTTTTTTTTAGTTTAACCCGAATGGCGCCCTATTTATTTAGCGGCAAACGCTTGATAATCCTAAGAACGGCAGTTCAGCGGGAAGGGTTTGCGCAAGATTTTGAGGCGGATGCGATTTGCGCTTTCCCGACGCGCACCTTGCGGTGCGTGGAGCGGAAAGCGCAAGCCGCAGACGGCCAAAAGATTGTGCTAAACCTCCCGCATTAACTGCCGTTTTTAGGATAATGCTTAGCGTTTTTCTTGAGGACGGTTGTCTTCGCGGAAACGGAAGGATTTCCTGCCGGTTATGTCGGAAGAGAGGAAACTGGGTCCAATCCAAGTTTCGATGTGCTTGTTAATCAATTCTTGGCCAGCCCAGTGGTCAACACCCGGAGCTTCTGATTTTTCACCCTTGGGATTGTTATACATGCAATCCGTCAGGTCGCGCACGAGGGCAGCGTTGAGGAAGCCTCTTATGTGACGCATACCAGAGGCACGCCCAAGGAGACACATGTTGGTGTGAACTCCGACAAAAAGAACATTCTTGATGTTGTTCGATGAGAGGAAGCCAAGGATTTCTCCCTTGTCACCGTCAGTGATGTAATCGTTGTTCTTAATTTCGATACTGGCGTGCTGTCTGCGCCAAGGATACGGTGCGCGGTCGTTGTCCTTGCACTCAGGGCAACCGACTCCAGAGCCGCTACTTGAGTCGGCGATGGGGAGCGGTGCTTCGGAGCCGCCACCTTGACCCCAGCCATACCAGCGATTGCGCATTTTGAGCTTAGTCCTCAAAAGGTTGTGGCGGGCAGGGAAGTTCTTGTAGAAACCCATACACTCACTGGGAGCATGGACGATTTTTATTCCCTTGGCGCGAGCAGCGTTGAGGAAGGTGTTCACGGCAGGCGCCAGTTCGTTGACGCGGGCAGCGGCGTGAGTACACCAGTGGGTGTCCCACATGTCGCCGACGATAATGGCCGTCTCTTCGACTTTCCACGGCGTAGGCTTGATGGAGACCTCTCCTTCTGGCGAACGTTTGCGCAGTTGGAGCGTCACAGTTCCGGCAGCGTCAGCCGGAGCGGCGGACACCGTGGCGGGCGCGCCAAGAAAGGCAGCGGAAACGCCAAGGAGAAGCCCCGCCCGTGCGGCTGCGCCGAGAAGGGAGGCTTTGTTAGATGAGAAAAAGCGCGAAAAGCGCGATAGGTTCGATTTCATGTGTTGTTTTAGGTCGGTGTTGTTACTGACTGTTGTGGTTGTCTGTTTGTTTTGTGTTATGGTTGTCTGTTGTTGTCTGTTGTTGTTGTAGGGTTGTTTTGTGGGGAAAGTCGCAAGTGTTGTAGGTGCGTAAGTGCGCAAGTGTTGTTGTTAAAAAAGTGGTGTTTATTTTTTTACGGTTTTATCCGCCGCGAAGCGAAACTCGGTTTTGCCTGTGAAGGTTGTAGAGGCGACGGAGGGCGCGACGTATTTTTCGATATATTGCACCATCAAGTTTAGCCCTTCAAAATGTTCTACACCTGGGCCGTTTAGCGGAACGCCGACTGGCTCGAGTTTGCCCCCGGGCGGGCTGTTATACATCAAATCGGTCATGTCGCGCATGAGTGCGGTGTTGAAGCCGTTTTTCTTCATGGCGCGAAGCCCGAAGGGGCGTCCGATGACACACATGTTTGTATGAACGCCCATCACGATGACATTTTTCACGCCTTTGCTTTTGAGATAGCCGATGATTTCTCCGCCGTGGTCGCTCACGAGGTCTTCGGGTTTGACGGTGAGTGTGGCGATTTGCTTGTTCCAGTGGCGGACGGCGCGTCCGCATTCCCAACAGCCGTTTTTCGGGTGCATCACGGGCCAGATGTTTTTCAACCCGCTACGTTTCAAACCGGCGGTCTCGCTATCCGACCAGTGTTCCCATGCGTTCGGTCCTGTGCGGAAGGGGGCGAGTTTGGCGCGGCTCGGATGGCTGTTGTAGGCACCGACACAATCGCTGGGCGCGTGGACGATGGTAACGCCTCGCCCACGGGCGTTGGTGAGAACCGCGTTCATCCTCGGTGCCAGCTCGCCGACGCGGGCGGTGGCGTGAGCGCACCAGTGTTTGTCCCACATGTCGCAAATGATGATGGCGGTCTGGCGTCCCTCCCAAGTCTCAGAACGGGCGGACGGTTTGCCGGCGTCGGAGCGGCTGCGCAGGGAAACGTTGACAGGAGCGGCGGCACTTGTGGCAGGACAAAGCACGGACGCGAGAAGTGCCGCGCAAAAGGCGAGAAGGTTTGATGTCGTTTTGAGTTTCATTGGGAAATATCGCAGTCGGAGGCCGACGGCGGGGGGAGAGGACAGACAGGGTGCGGAAGGGTTCCGTTCTTTTTGTGGGCGGCGGCGGCTTTGGGGGAGCGGCTGTGTAGTGTAGCACAGACAATCCTGTCTGTGGGCGAAGCGTCGCCGGAGGCGACGGCCACACAGACAAGATGTCCGATGTCGCCTACGGCTCGGTAGTCTGTGCTACACTACACGCTGCCGTCACTTGGTGGGCCAACGAAAGGCACTGGCGGGGATTTTTTCGCCGTTGGTGAGATTGGGCGAGGCGTCTTGCCGCCACGCGAAACGCACCTGCTTGACCGCCGTGAGTTCCTCGCAAGTCACCTCGACAGTTTTGCCGACGATGACCGCCGTGGTGGCGGGGTGGAAGATGCCGTCTTTGCCGGCAAGCTCGAAGAAGTCCGGCGTTTTGCCGTCGCGAGTCGTCAACCCGCTGAGCGCGTTGTTGAACTCGACGACGATTTTTTGCGGGCCGGCGATTGTGGCAGATTTGAAAAGCGGGCCGCAGTCGTCGGTGAATTGTTTCCCGTAGGTGCGCGAGAGGGCGAGGCGGGCGAGGCGGGCGCCGACGGTTCGCTTGTCGCCCGGGTGGATGTCGCGCAGGTTGCCGACGTCGTTGATAATCGCCATGCCGACGTTGGGTATCGTCGTGGCGGCGATGTTTTGCTGTTCCCACGAGAGCGGCAGCAGGCCTGGGCGTTTCTCGGCAAAAGCGTTATTGTCGTAGATGTAGGGGGCGAGCTGGACGAAGTAGAATGGGAAGTCGCCTTGTTTCCAGACTTCGCGCCAACCGTTGACGAGCGCACGCGTCTTCTGCGCGTAGTTTGCCTCGCCGAGGTTGGACTCGCCTTGATACCAGATGGCACCGCGGAAGGCGTAGGGCACGAGCGGGTGAATCATCGCGTTGTAGAGCGACATCGGCGAACCGGGCACGTGGAAACGCGCAGCGGGCCTGCCGAGGTGCGCGAGCGTATGCACGGAGGCGAAGCCAACGGGGGGCGTCCACGGCTCGATGCGAGTGCCGCCCCAAGCGGTCTGGATGAGGCCGACGGGGACGTTCAACGCCTTAAAAAGCTCGCTCCCGAAAAAATAGCCAGCGGCGGAAAAGCCGCCCCATGTGCCGTTCCGAATGCTCGCTGGCGAGCAGGGCTGCCAGCCGCTGGAAGGCAGATTAGTCTGCGGGGCGATGTTGCCGACCTTGTGGACGAAGCGGATGCGGATGAGCGGGTAATCCGCTGCGTCGGCGTCGGCCCTGCCGTTGCGTGTGCTGCCGTTAACAATCCCCTGCTCCATGTTAGACTGCCCTGAGCAGATCCAAACCTCGCCCACGAGGACATCCTTGAACTCGACGGTCTGTGCGCCGTCGCTGACGGCGAGAACGCGCCCCGTAGCAGAGGCGGTGAGCGGCGCGAGACGGACTTCCCACTTGCCGGCGTCGTCCGCCCGCGTGGTCTTTTTTTGTCCGGCAAACGACACCGAGACCTCGGCACCGGAGCGGGCGGTGCCCCAGACGGGGACGTTCACGCCGCGCTGGAGCACCATGAAGTCTCCAAACGGCGCGGCGAGTTTGAGCGCGACGGCGGCGGGCTGGGCCTGCGCAGCGGTGGGCGGCGAGGCGGTTTGCGCGGTGGCGGGCTGGGCGACGAAGCACAGACAGGCGGACAGCGCGAGGAAGGGAATAAGACGCGGAGCGATTTTCATAACGCGCCCAAGACAGGACGGCGCGTCGCGCTTGTCAACACCCGCCCTCACTCGCGGTGGCGGTGGTGCTGGTGCCGTCGCCACCGAGCAGTTTGTGCTCGATGCTGTCTAACAACGCCTGCCACGAGGCCTCGATGATGTTCTCGGAAACACCCACCGTGCTCCATTGCGAAGCACCGTCGCTGGACTCCACGAGCACACGAGTCAACGCACGAGTCGCCGCTTCGGGGTTCAAAATGCGCACTCGATAATCGGTGAGCCGGACATCGCTGACGTGCGGGTAAAAACGCGAGAGTGCCTTGCAAAGCGCGGCGTGGAGGGCGTCCACGGGGCCAGTGCCCTCGCCAGCGGCAAGCTCGGTCTCGGTGCCGACTTTGACCTTGACAGTCGCCTCGCTGACGCAGGGCGCGGCGGGGTCGCGCTTCTCGACGATGACGCGGAAGCCGACCAGCTCGAAGGGCGCAGAGCGCCCGCCGAGTGCTTTTTGGAGGAGCACCTTGAAAGAGCCGTCAGCGGCCTCGTAAGAGTAGCCTTGGTTCTCGCGCTTTTTAACAGCGGCGAGCGCGGTGCGGACTTTTTCTTTTCCAGCCCCCGCGAGGTCAACGCCGACCTCCTGCGCTTTGAGGTGGATGTTGGCTGCGCCAGAAAGCTCGGAGACGAGGATGTGGCGGCGGTTGCCCACAAGCTCCGGCGGGATGTGCTCGAAGGTCGCAGGGTTTTTCCCGACAGCGTTCACGTGCGCTCCCGCCTTGTGGCAAAATGCGTCGCGCCCGACGTAGGGCTGGCGTTTGTCGTGCTGCTGGTTGACAAGCTCGGCGGTCTCGCGAGACACGGCGCGTAGCTTGGGCAAACGCTCGCGCCCAACGGCGTCGAGGCCGAGCTTCAACTCGAGCGTCGGGATGATGGCGGCGAGGTCGGCGTTGCCCACGCGCTCGCCGTAGCCGTTGACGGTGCCTTGCACGTGGCGTGCGCCGGCGCGGACGGCTTCCAACGTGTTGGCGACGGCGAGGCCGCTGTCGTTGTGCGCATGGATGCCGACGACGGCGGTGGCGGGCAGCGCGGCAGCGGCGGCTTGCGCGGCGGCGAAAACCTCGTGTGGGAGCGAGCCGCCGTTGGTGTCGCACAAGACAAGCGCGGTGGCACCAGCATCGCTCGCGGCGCGGAGTGCTTTGAGCGCGTAGGCGGGGTCGGCCTTGTAGCCGTCGAAAAAGTGCTCGGCGTCGAAGCAGACCTCGCGCCCGTTGGCAGTGAGGAAGCCGACGCTGTCGGCGATGATTTGCAGGTTGTCTTCGAGTGTCGTGCGCAACACCTCGGCGACGTGCAGCGGCGAGGCTTTGCCGTAGATGGTGACGTGGTGCGTCTCGGCGGCGAGGAGCGCGGCGAGCTGCGGGTCGGCGGCGGCGTCGAGGTCGGTGCGGCGTGTGCTACCGAAGGCGACGATTTGGGCGCGGGAAAGTTTCTCGCCGCGAATGGCTGCAAAGAACCGGCGGTCGCGCTCGTTGGAGGCCGCGAAACCGCCCTCGATAAAGTCTATCCCGAAGTCGTCAAGCAGATGCGCAAAACGGATTTTGCCGGAGTCGGAGAAAGAG
Source organism: Puniceicoccales bacterium (assembly GCA_031289285.1). Classification (GTDB taxonomy): domain Bacteria; phylum Verrucomicrobiota; class Verrucomicrobiia; order Opitutales; family UBA953; genus CALNBE01. The sequence goes on along the minus strand of JAITPT010000016.1, from coordinate 4,378 downwards.
ATGCCGTCGCCTTGCGCTCCGTCGCGCAGCGTGGTGTCGTAGATGAAAACTTTTTGGACGGACATGAGTGTGTGTGCGGCTGCGGAAATGGCGGCAGCAGCGCAACGCGGCAACGAAATGTTTTGCGAGGGCGCGGCTTCCCCGTTTTTTCGGATGGCGCGATGTGCAGCGAAAACACCCTTGTCTCCGTCAACAACAAAAAGGTCAAAGCCGGTCTCCTCGGCGTCGGCCTCGATACCTACTGGCCGCAGTTTGCGGGTCTGCGCGAGCGTTTGCTCGGCTACCAAAACGAAATCGCTGCCCGCATGGGTGCGCTCGGCGCGGAGGTGGTTGACGCCGGTCTCGTTGACAACCCCGCCAAGGCCGCCGACGCCGCCGCGCTTCTGCGGCGCGAGGGTGTCGAGATACTGTTCCTGTTTATCTCCACCTACGCGCTATCCTCGACGGTGTTGCCCGTCGCGCAGCGGCTCGGCGTCCCCGTCGTGCTGCTCAACACGCAGCCCGTCCCCGCGATTGATTATGCGCGGCTGAACGCGCTGGGCGACCGCGGGAAAATGACGGGCGAGTGGCTGGCGCATTGTCAGGCCTGCTCTGCGCCGGAGTTTGCGTCGGTCTTCAACCGTGCCGGAGTCCGCTACGAGATTATCAGCGGTTGGCTGGGCGAGGCGGCGGTGTGGGAGGAGGCGGGCGAATGGCTGGCGGCGGCACACGTCGTCGCGGGGATGCGCGACAACCGCCTCGGCGTGCTCGGGCACTACTACTGCGGGATGCTGGATGTCTATACGGACACGACGCGCCAATCGGCGGTATTCGGCACGCACATCGAGCTACTGGAAATGTGTGAGCTGCGCGAGTGTCGCGACGGCGCAACGGGCGACGCGGTGGCGGCGAAGCTCGGTGAGTTTACGGAGCGTTTCGACGTATCGCCCCAGTGCGAACCTGCCGAATTGGAGCGGGCGGCGCGGACGGCTGTCGCGCTGGACGCGTTGGTGGCGCGACATCGGCTCGGTGCGCTCGCCTACTACTACGAGGGCCGTGCGGGCAACGAATACGAGGACATCGCCACCTCTGTCATTGCGGGCAACACCTTGCTGACGGGCGCGGGTGTGCCGGTAGCGGGTGAGTGTGAAATCAAGAATGCGCAGGCGATGAAAATCATGTCGTTGCTCGGTGCGGGCGGCTCGTTCTCGGAGTTTTACGCGCTCGATTTTAACGATGACATCGTGATGCTCGGGCACGATGGGCCTGCGCATTTTGCGATTGCGCAAGGCCGCGTCGGGCTGGTGCCTGTGCCGGTCTATCACGGCAAACCCGGCAAGGGGCTTTCCATTCAAATGAGTGTGAAACACGGGCCGGTGACGCTTCTCTCGGTCTGTGAAAATCGTGACGGCGTATTTTTGTTAGTGGCGCAGGGCGAGTCTGTCGCGGGGCCGGTTTTGCAAATCGGCAATACGAACAGCCGTTATCGTTTTTCGATTGGTGCAAAACGTTTCATCAACGAGTGGTCGAAGCACGGCCCTTCTCACCACTGTGCCATCGGTGTCGGGCACCTCGCCGGCACCTTAGAAAAAACCGCAAAACTGCTCGGAATCCCCTTCGCCCGCGTGTGCTGAAAACGGCGGGCGGGGTGGGCGCGGCGAGCGAGGGGGGCGGGCTGTTGGGCGCAACCAGTGGACACGAGTGCTATGCAAAAAGCGCGATAGCGGCGGTGGCGGTGGTGGGAATGTTCGCAGGGAATTTCAAGGATTTGTGGGATGGCATTGGTAGTGTTGTGCGCAAAAGTTTAAAAGGGCAGATCTTCTCCGTAGTCAGTTCGGCACTCTTCTTGCAACAATAAATCCCCGTGTTGAAATTTGTCTTTGAAACCTTGGATTTTTTCTCTGTATCTTTCTGCTATACACAGGTTGTTTATCTCTTCCCGACGGCGGTGGCTCATTTCTAAAAATGGAAGTTCTTTATCTATCCCAAGAAATTTTCTATCGAGCAAATTGGCGGCAATTCCCGTTGTGCTGCTTCCCGTGAACGGATCTAATATCCACGCTCCCGTTTGTGTGGACGCTTGGATTATTCGTGCCAATAGTGCCAACGGTTTTTGAGTTGGGTGTTTCCCGCAGGATTTTTCCCATTGGGCGATGGCGGGGAGTTCCCAGACATCCTTCATTTGCTTGCCGCCGTTTATCTCCCGCATCAGTTCATAGTTAAAATAGTGGGGAGTGGTTTTATTTTTTCTCGCCCAAATAATCACTTCAGAAGAATGCGTGAAACAACGACACGCCAGATTCGGCGGCGGATTGGTTTTTACCCATGTCACAACATTCAATATTTTGAAATTCAATTCGTTGAGCATTTGCGCCACCGAAAAAATATTGTGGTATGTTCCGCTTATCCAAATGGTGCCATTTTCTTTGAGTTTTTTGCGCGCTTCGCTTAACCACTGATAGTTGAAATCGTTCACAAAATCATATCCTTTCGAGCGATCCCATTCGCCCTTGTTCACGCTTACGGGTTGTCCACTTTGAACGGAAATCCCGTCATTGGACAGGAAATAGGGAGGATCCGCAAAAATCATATCGAACCCGAATTCAAATTGTTTCAGCACCTCGACGCAATCCCCTTGGAGAATTGTGAAACGCCGATCTGGAGATTTGTAGAAGGATTGCATGATTTGAATTTTGATTATGAAATGGTTTCCGGAACAGGAAGCCCCAGTTTTTCTAAGGGAATGTATTCAAAGTAATACTGGCAGCGAACGCTATGAATATAGTCAAGCACATCCTTGTATTCAGGTTTCTTAAACCAGTCACTTAAAAGATACATGTATTCGACCTCGATGTTTGCCCTTGATAGCAATTTTTGATATTGTTTTTTCTTGAAATCGCATGTTTGAAGCTTTTCATCAACCGATCCTGCTACACGCTGAAACTTACATTCTATGATGTAGAGTGTGTTTTTGACAATTACAAAAATGCTGTCATCTGGCAGCAGTCGCTTGGATATCAATTGTTTCCAATTCACGTTAAGTTCATCAAGAAAATCGTAGAACGCATATTTTTTGAATACGCGTGCGATGTGTTTCTCGTCGTAGAACACATTTCCGTTTGTTACGCGATACCCGTTCTGGGCATTCAGAAATTGTGTGAGATCGGTTTTTCCTTCAAAAACCAATCCTGTTTGTGTGTGTGAACCGCCTGTGCCTTGATGTATCATAAAGAGAGTGTTGTTAGGTGAAAAAGATTGTTTTATCGAGTCGTGTTTTGATTTGTAATTAGAAGTTCGCTCAGTTTGCCGCGTTTTTCTGGGTTTGCGTTGACCATGCGTGACGCCCAGACGCGGCGGATGTCGTAGTTCGCATAAAGTTCGTCAAAAAAAAGATTGGCTGGGTCTTTTCCTTTGAGATCTGCATTGCTAAGAATAAAGCGATTGCGCTTTGCTGCAAGTTGGTCGCAAAATTCTTTTAAGCGGATTTGATCGGCATCTCCAAAGCCTTCTTTCGCATACGAGTTAAAGCTGGAAGTCTGGCTTAGCGGTTTATATGGCGGGTCGAGATAAAATAGAGTTTTTTCCGGCGCATCTTTGTTCATCGTGGCAAAATCCCCATTGAGGATTTCAACTTTTTGCAGTAATTGATTGTCCGCCAAAATTGTTTTTTCGTCGCAAATCAGCGGGTCTGTGTATTTGCCGAATGGCACATTAAAACCGCCTTTGCTGTTCACCCGATACAAGCCGTTGAAGCAAGTGCGGTTCAGAAAAATAAACATCGCGGCAGATTCAACTTTGCCTGATTTCTTGTCGTTAAATTTGTCTCGCTGTTGTAGATAAAATTCCTTGCGCCGCTCTTCGTTTTGCAAATTGCGATAATGCACCGCCAGTGCTTTTAATTCTCCAATCAGATCTGTGGCAGCATTTCTGACGATGCGATAGGTGTTAATCAAATCGGGGTTTATGTCGTTGATTATAGCGTGGTGAAGATTGGGAAAGTTTCGCAACATCCAGAACAGAACCGCCCCGCCGCCGACAAACGGTTCGATGTAAGTCCAGCCAGTCCCGTCCGCAAACGACGCGGGGAGCGCGGCCTGAATTTCGGGCAGCAGTTGCTTCTTCCCGCCGACCCATTTTACAAAGGGTTTGGCGGCGGGCTGTGGAGCCGATTCGAGTTCAAAATAAACCATAGTGAAAGGAGGTGGTTGGTGTTGTTGTTGGTTGCGGCGAATGTTAAGGGTTTGCGGGATGGCATTGGCGGGAGCGGCGAATGGTTTCGATTTTTTTGATGTATTTGCGCAACACTTGCTCTAACGCAAAAACAAACGGAGGTAAATGAACGTCTTCTCCGTCATTCACGTCTCTCCCGACAGACTCATATTTTTCCAAAAGTTTTTTC
>JAITPT010000283.1 GCA_031289285.1 Puniceicoccales bacterium | reverse complement strand
CGGCAGTTAATGCGGGCGGTTTTGCGCAATCTTTTGGCCGTCTGCGGCTTGCTCTTTCCGCTCCACGCACCGCAAGGTGCGCGTCGGGAAAGCGCAAACCGCATCCGCCTCAAAATCTTGCGCAAACCCATCCCGCAGAACTGCCGTTCTTAGGTTTAACCTAAGACCGCCCGCATTAACTGCCGTTTTTAGGTTTAAGGAACTGCTGCCGAAAAACCGCCACCTATATTTCCCTGCGGGACAAATACGCTGCTACCACTCCCCGCTACGCCATTCGTTTTTTCTTCGCACGGCACGCAGTTTCTTTTCATCGTCTCATTTTCTTTTCGTCAATGAACTCACACTTTTCCCGTTTTTCTCAATTGTTCTCTATGAACGCGATGCTTGCTGCTGCGGTTGTTTCGGGAGGTTGCACAGGTAGCCCGCCGCCGGAAACTCAGGCCGATGGTGCCGTTGATAATTACCACGGCGAAACCGTCGCCGACCCCTACCGCTGGTTGGAAGGCAACGATGCACCCGAACGCGCCGGTGCGCCCCGCGACACCGCGCTCGACACCCGAATTCGCACATGGTCGGAAGCCCAAAACGTCCGCACTCGTGCCGTCCTCGACGCCGTTCCGGGTCGCGCCGCACTCGAGACTCGTCTGCGCGAACTCTACAAAACCGACTCGCTCTCCAGCCCGACCGTTCGCGGCGGGAGGCATTTTTATTTCCGCCGTCGTGGCGCGGAGAGCAACGCCGTCCTCTTCACACGTGACTCCGCCAGCGCACCCGAACGCGAGCTGCTCAACGTCAACAAACTTTACCCCGACGGGCGCACCACGCTCGCTTGGACAAGCGTCAGCCACGAGGGGACGCTCGTCGCGTTCGGCCTCTTCAAAAGCGGCGACGAGAACACCACCCTGCGTGTCCTCGACGCCGCCACTGGCAAATGGCTTCCCGACACCATCAGCGGTAAAGCGGGCGGCGTGAGCTGGCTCCCCGAGGCCAAAGCCTTCATCTATCGCAAACTCGCCGACATCAAAAATCCCTACTCTGGCCAAATCTTTTACCACCGTCTTGGCGACGCCCCCGCCGCCGACCGCCTCATCTTCGAGCAGTATAAAACTGGCCCGCTCGCGCACACGTGGGGGCCGTCGGCGCGGCTCGACCGCACGGGGCGTTACCTCCTGCTCTCCTACGCGACGAGCACCGTCGGCAACGACCTCTGGGTCTGCGATTTTCAGGACTGGCTCGCCACGGGAAAACTCAAGCGCACCACCATCAGCGAAGGCGTTGACGCCGTCTTCCACGGAGACATCCGCGACGGCAAAACGCTTTTCCTCTTCACAACAGACGGCGCACCACGCGGGCGGATTTTCAAAATCTCTCTCGCCTCGCCGCAGCGCAGCGCTTGGCGCGAAATCGTCCCGCAACATCCCACTGCTGTGCTCGGCGGCTTCTCGACTGCCAAAGATTTTCTCTCGCTCGTCTGGAAGGAAAACGCCCTGCGCCGCATCGAGCTTCGCGACTTCGAGGGCGGTTCGCCGCGCACACTTGAGTTGCCCGGTATCGGTTCGCCCGGTCTTGCCACCGACCCCGAGACGAACGACGCCTACCTCTCGTTCAGCAGCCTGAACGTCCCGCCCTCGGTCTATCACGTCGCTCTCGACACTGGGAAACGTTCGCTCTACTTCCGCCCTGCCTACGCCGTCGAGAGCGACCGTTTCACTGTTGTCCAGCATTTTTTTCGGTCGAAAGACGGCGTGCGCATCCCGCTGTTTATCGCGCACCGCAAAGACATAAAACTCGACGGCTCGGCACCCGCCGTCCTCTACGGCTACGGCGGATTCGGCATCGGGATGTCGCCCGCATTCGTCGCCGGTGCGCTGCCTTGGCTCGAAGCGGGCGGCGTCTATGCCATCGCAGGGCTGCGCGGTGGTGACGAGTTTGGCGAACCTTGGCACCGCGCCGGAATGCTCGGTCAAAAGCAAAATGTCTTCGACGATTTTATCGCTGCCGCCGAGTGGCTCGTGACGGAGCGCTACACCACGCCCGCCAAGCTCGGCATCCGTGGCGGCTCCAACGGCGGCTTGCTCACGGGTGCCGCGCTCGCGCAACGCCCGGAGCTTTTCGGCGCGGTGAACGTCGCCGTCCCGCTGCTCGACATGCTGCGCTACCAGCACTTTCTCATGGCACGTTACTGGGTGCCCGAATACGGCGACTCCGCCCGTTCCGCTGATTACCGTTGGCTGCGTGCCTACTCGCCCTACCACCACATCAAGGACGGCGTGAAGTATCCGGCGGTGTTTCTCGAAGCGGGCGAAAACGACGCACGTGTCCACCCGCTACACGCACGAAAAATGGCGGCGCGGCTCCAACACGCCACCGCCTCCGACCCGCAAAAATCGCCGGTCTTGCTCTGGGTGGACTTCGACTCTGGCCACGGCTCGGGGAAGTCTTTTGAAATGCAAATCCGCGACACCGCCGACGTCTGGCTCTTCTTCGCCCGTCAACTCGGATTGAAGTTTTGAGAACATTCGTGTTTCGGGTTTAACGTCGGGTTTAACCACAAAGGGCACAAAGGATGGCACAAGGGGCACAAAGTTTTTTGAACTCTCAACTTTTGCCCTCAACCCAAATCCATCCCAATTCAACCCTGTCCAACCCAATCCCAATTCAATTCGCTTCAACGCACCCAACCTCAACCTTTCACCTCCCTTGTGTCCTTTGTGAAAACCTTTGTGTCCTTTGTGGTAAAACCCATCTCCCACATCCCCCCCCACCCCCCACCTGCCGCCTCCGCCCGCCGTCCGCCGCCAGCGATTTTTGAGATTGAACGCCCCGGCTTTCCGGCGTTCTCTCGCGGCAGTTATATGCGTTTATTTTTCCGCAAAACCGCCGCCATTTTCGCTGCCGCGACTGTGTTGTCCGCCGCCGGAATTGCGGATGCCGCCGCCGCCGAAGCGCACGGCGTCACGCCCGACCCCTCGGTGCTTACGCGGATAGGCGGGGTGTTTCCCGTCACCAACTCGATGCTGATGTCGTGGCTTGTCGCGGGGCTTATCGTGTTGTTTGTGCGGCTTGCGCTGGGGCGTCCGCGCCTTGCGCCGACCCGCATCCAAGCCGCCGTCGAAGACCTTCTCATCGGCTTGCGCGACGTCCTTGCGCCCATCGTCGGCAAGCGTGTCATCCCCCATGCCTTCCCGCTTCTGGCCTCGTTTTTTATCTACATTTTGCTGATGAATTGGAGCGGTGTGCTGCTCGGCCTCTTCGGGGAATTTCTCCCCTTCCTGCGCCCCGCCACTGCCGACCTCAACACGACGCTCGCGCTGGCGGTCGTCTCCTTCGGCGGCTGGCTTTACTTCGTGCTGCGCTACGCGGGGCTGCGGGTGCTGGCGCGAGAAACTTTCGGCAACAAAGCCGACCGCCGCGAAGTCGCCGCGCCGCTCTATGCGTTTCTCACGGTGCTCTTTCTCGCCGTCGGCGTGATAGAAGTCGTCTCAATTCTCATCCGCCCCGTCTCGCTCTCGTTTCGTCTCTACGGAAACGTCTTTGGCGGCGAAAACCTCATTCACGAGCTTGGGCGTCTCGCCCCGCTCGGCGTCCCCGCCGCCGCAAGTTTCCTCGAAATCCTCATCGGCCTGATACAGGCACTTGTCTTCACACTGCTCTCCGCCGTCTATATCGGCCTCGTCTGCAACCACGGCGACGAGCACGAGACCGCCCACGCGCCGGACAAACCAGCGGGCGAAACCACGCCTGCGCCTACGCCTGCATGAACACTTTTTTCCAAGGGTGCCCGCGCCCGACGCTTTTCAACGCGAAGAAGCGCGCCCTACGGAAATCCAACAACACCACACAACCCGAACAAACAACACACACATAAAACTATGAGCACGCTCACTCCCATCCTCGCGGACGCGGTCAACATCTCCGGCAGTATTCAAGGCGGCCTCGGTTGCCTTGGCGCGGCCATTGGCGTCGGTCTCGTCGGTGCCCGCGCCGCCGAAGCCGTCGGGCGCAACCCGTCGGCTTCCGGCAAAATCCTCGTCCAAGGCATCCTCGGCATGGCGCTCGCCGAGGCGGTCGCGTTCTACGCGCTCTTTCTCGGAAAATAAAACAACGCCATGAACACCTGCGCTGCTGCCATCCACGCCCTCGCTGCCGCCGGAACAACCACCGGAGCCGCCGCCGCTAATCCCGCCGCCGGCATCTTGGATAGTTTCGGCGTCTCGTGGCCGACCTTTGCCGCCTCGCTCGCCAACTTCGGCATCGTGGCACTTGTCCTCTACTACTTCGCGTTTCGCCCGCTCCTGAAAACACTCGACGCGCGCAACGAAAAAATCGCGGAGGGCCTGCGTTTTTCCGACGAGATGAAAGCCCAGCTTGCCGACGCCCAGAAACAATACGAAGCGCGTCTGGACGCCGCTGCCGTCGAGTCGGCGGGCATCCTCCGCGACGCTGCCGAGCGTGCCAAAGTGGTCTCCGAAAAAGCCGAGCAAGACGCCATCGCCAAAGCGAACGGCATCTTGGAACGCGCCGGTGTGCAGCTCGCGCAAGACCGCGAAAAAATGTTGGCGGAGCTACGTGGCGAGGTTGCGAAACTTGTCGTCCAAACCACGGCTAAACTACTTTCCCGCGAACTCACAGATGCGGAGAAACTGCGTTTCAACACCGCCGCTACAAACGAACTTGCGCAAGTCTAACATGACACCTGCCAACCACAACGCCACCGCTCGCAAACTCGCCGCCCTCTCGCTCGACGCCACTGGCGCGGTCTCGGCGGAGCGTGTCCGTGCCATCCTCGACACCCTTGCTGCCACGCGCAAACCGGTGGTCTTGCGTCCGCTGCTCAAAGCCTACCGCGCCGCCCTCGCCCGCGAGCTTGCCAAACGCGAAGCCCACATCGAGCACGCCGGCCCCTTACCGCCCGACGCCCCCCTCATCCTCGCCGCTTATTTTTCCCGCATTTACAACCGCCCAGTGGTGCCTCACGTCGCCCCGAACCCCGCCTTGCTCCTCGGTCTGCGTGTGCGCATAGGCGACGACGTTTTCGACGCCTCCTCCCGCGCCATCCTCGACAAATTGGCAGCGTCCTAAGGGCACTCCCAAAAATAAATCTGCATGTCCGAAAACAACGATGCTTTTCGTCCCGTAGGGACGGGATGTCGGTAGCACGGGGGGGGGGGGGGGAACCCAATACCGTTCAGGTAGTGCCCCAAAATACGAGGGGCATTTCTGAAACCGTGCGTGGCTTGGAGCGCTGAAGGCGCGGCTTCATAATAGCCTATGGCAACGCCATAGGATAATGGGCGGTTTCTCCACTGTGGGCTGTAAGCCCACCTTAAC
>JAITPT010000235.1 GCA_031289285.1 Puniceicoccales bacterium | reverse complement strand
ACATGGCGCGTGGGGTGGCAGAGCCGGCAAAGCTCCCGCCAACTACGGCAAGCCGCCCTCGCACCTCGATTACGACCTTTATGTCGGCCCCGCCGAATGGCACGACTACGACCCACGCGTCGTCCACTACAACTGGCGCTGGACGCTCCATTTCGGCGGCGGCAACCTCATGGACTGGGTTGGCCACCATGTTGACATCGCCCACTGGGGCGCGGGCAAAGACAATACTGGCCCCGTAAAGGTCGAGCCGGTCTCTGTGGATTACTCGACGGACGGCGTGTTCGACGCAGAGCGCAACTACCACTACCGCGCCACATACGCCGACGGTCTCATCATCGAAGTCAACAGTAGCTCTGGCACGAAGTTTATCGGCGAAGACGGGCGTTGGCTCTATGTCAACCGCGGTCGTTTGGACGCCAACCCGAAGTCGGTTCTCGACGAAGTTATCGGCGGGAATGAATACCATCCCTACCGGAGCAATCACCACCAGAGCAACTTCGTCGAGTGCATCCGTTCCCGCAACGAGACTATCACTCCCGCCGAGACTGCTCACCGCAGTGCCAGTGTCGGGCATCTTGGGCACATCGCCTTGCAATTAGGGCGCGCCATCCACTTCGACCCCGTTACGGAGACCATCAAAAACGATGCCGCCGCCGACGCCCTGCTCTACCCGACCTACCGCACCGGTTGGTCGTTGTAAGCACCAGTGGACAGGGCGGAAAAAGGGCGGGCGTTTAGTAACACCGCCCGAAACACCGCTACAGAGAACGCCGACGCCAAGAGCGTCGGCGTTTTTTGTGTGTGGGAGACGCCCGTTGCCCTTATCCTAAAAACGGCGGTTGGAGTGCGGCAGGTGCAGATGCCCCAGCAGCTTCCGCAATACGACCCGAGTCAACTGCCGTTTTTTAGGTTTAGCCCTGCAAGGGCGAGATGTGCATAACCGAGTGTGTAGCGCAGCGGAACCCCCGGAAAAGCCCCCCCTCACACAAAGCCCTGCAAGGGCGAGATTATCGGATGTCCCGACGACCCAATGGCAAAATCTTTAGGGCAAAATCTTTAGTCTGGTTAATTATTCGGAGAGAGGAGGGGGTCGGGGGAGGCGGGGGAAAGGGAGAAGTAAGTTTCAGCCTCTCAACTACGGATAAATCATGCACTTACAACACGAGCAACATTTTGCCCATTTATTGCTTGCGAATTAAAAGGCAGCCATTTTATTACTTGACTTCGCTGCGGTTCGTGCAGCTTTCCCGTGCAGTGCCCACCACGTGACCACCATAAGATTGCACCAACACACACCACCAGCATCTGGAAACCCGATAATCTCGCCCCATGCGGGGCGAATTAAAAGGCAGCCATTTTATTACTTGACTTCGCTGCGGTTCGTGCAGCTTTCCCGTGCAGTGCCCACCACGTGACCACCACAAGATTGCACCAACACACACACCACCAGCATCTGGAAATCCGCTAATCTCGCCCCATGCGGGGCGAATTAAAAGGCAGCCATTTTATTACTTGACTTCGCTGCGGTTCGTGCAGCTTTCCTGTGCAGTGCCCACCACGTGACCACCACAAGATTGCACCAACACACACACCACCAGCATCTGAAAACCCGATAATCTCGCCCCATGCGGGGCTGGAGGCGTCCGAGCTTCCACTCAAAGTAGCAAGAAAGCACAGAAAACATCCTGTTAATCCCGTTTATCCTGTCTAAAAAAAGAAGGATTTCTTAGCCACAAAAGCGGCGAGAGGAAAGCACCCGCTGACGAGATCTCAGTGCGGGCGAGAGTGCGGGCGCGTGAGGCGCACAGGACCGAGCAAACCGCTTTCTTGGGTGGGTGAGTTGGCGTCCCAGTGACCGTGGCGCGGGACAACTTTTCGCTCGCTGTCGGGCAACTTGCGGTCACCGACAATCCGGTTTGTCCAAGTGTTGACAACCTCCACTTCAACTTCGTTTTTCCCCGCCCGCGCAAACTGCGAAATTTCAAGGCGCAACGGCGGCGTCCAAACACCACCCACATAATGCCCGTTCACTTTTATTTTCGCCATTGCAGAGACTTTTCCCAAATCGAGCCAGAGACTTTTTCCAACTCCAACATCCGCCAACTCAAAACTCGTTGTATAAACAGCCGCGCCAGAATAGTCGCGGATACGCGGGTCGCTGTTGAGACGCCAATCGTGCAATTTGTCGAAAATAACTGATTCGGCGGGGCCGCGTTTTATCGCGTCGGACTCAAAACGCACAGCCCACGGCGACTTGATTTCGAGCACGGTTTTGTGCTCAGGAAAATTGGCAGCGACGTCCGATGCAAGCGGTTTCCCGTGTTTTGCAAACACAATAAACGCACTTTCATTTTCCTCCAAACGTAGCGGAACAGTTGTCGTTTTTTTGTCTTGTGAAAACGCAGGCAAGAGGCGTCTTTTCCCGCTCACGGCGTCCCACAATTCCGGTTGCAAACCGGCAACGCGAAACACTGGCGAAACCTCCACAGCCTTCGTGCTCCGATTGGCGATAAAATAAACCTCGCCGACACCCTCGACAGAGCGATGCGCATAGCGTAGCGGTGTCGTGTCGTCCCAGTAGCAATCGGACGGAAGACTTAGCGACGCAAATACTTCTTGCAAAGTGGCTTTTACCCAGATTGTCCCCTTTTCATAAGCACGACTTTTCACTGGTTTTTCGCCCCAGAGTTTAGTGGCGAGTGTTTTTATTTCGATGTCGGCGGCGGGATAATTTTTCATACTTGGCGAGCGCGACGGCGGTGCGCCGAGAATAACCGCGCCCGCAGCGGCAAGATGTTCTATTTTTTGCAACACTTCTGGGCGCATTGTTTCTTGCGGCGGCAACACCAAAACGCGATAACTCGCGCCGTGCTGCAAAACAAGTTTCCCGTCGCGAACTTGCGCGGTAAGAAGCACCTCGGCGTTAATAAAATCGTAGTCGTAACCTTTAGGCGGCGCGGGTTCACAAATGCCGGTCAACTTGGGCGCATCTTCGCCAATAAAATAGGCGATGTCGGCGACATTTTTTCCTTGTTGTAAAAGATAATTGCAGCGTTTAAGATAATCAGTAAATAGGTCGAGATGTTTGAACCAAGTGTTGTTTCTATTAAACTCGACGGCAAACCAAGCGTCGGTTCCAGGCCGTTCGTTTTCCCGCGCCTGCCCGATATAAACATGCAGCACAGTGTCGTTAATTCCCTCCGTAAATCCCCAGTCGCCAACACGTTTTAACATGCCCGGATGATAGTGGTAATGTTTGCCGACGCTTGTGAACGATTCGGCGGAGACCTTGTTTTTACCGTAAATATGGGCGCAAGAGGCGGCGGCGCGTCCCTCGAAAATATGGTCATCCTCTGCCCAAAACTCTCCGCCCACCATATCAGCTTCTGCGCCGTAAGAAAGAAACTCTCCGGGGAAACCCCAGTGCCCGTAATTTTCGAGCCATGTCTTGAGTCCGTGTTTGTGCGCGGCGGCGGTCAGCCCGCCAACATAATCATGCGCTATTTTGTCGGCAACCATTCGGCGGACATCCCAGAGAAAACGGTCGGAGCGGTCGGGGCTTCCCACTACATAAGCGCTAAAAACTGGCAGAAATGGAACGGGGTCATAACCGTATTGTTGTTTGAACTTTTCAATCATTCCGTCTGTGAAGTTTTGTCCGCCTGTCTCGTAGCTATCTACCACAACGGTTGTCCATGCTTTGCGCTCTTCTGCGGGTATCTCTGCAAGCAATTTTCCAAGGTAGGCGTCAAAGTGTTCTTGGATACGTTCCCTGTTCATTTTATCTACTTCGAGACCGCGCCCTTCGCGAGAAACAGGAGCGTTGGTGACACCCGTGGGCGTCATTCCCGTGCGGAGTATAACCCAATCTCCCGCAGGGACATCCCAATTGAGTGTCCCGTCGGCGGAAAGTTTTTCTGAGAGGTCGAGCACTTGTTCCGGTTGTGCGCAAAGGGCGGTTTCCGGCGATTGCGCATCCCACATATATTCGCCCCAGAGGGCGTATTCGTGCTGCGACATTTTGCGAAAGAGTTTGCCGAGTGATTTTTCGGCATAACGCTCCGGCGCGGGGAGCGGCGAGAGGACTATTTTAGCAATAGCGCTTCCGTGTCCTGTCCCACGAAAAACGATGCGAAAAACAGAGCCTGTTGTTTCGGGAAAACAAATGACAGCGGGCGATTGCGGCGCGAAGCCAACGATGGCGCGACCATCTACGCGGCGGATGAGAAAGTTTTTTATCGTGCGAAAATCGCCGCCGCTTGTTTTCACCTGCAACTCGCATCTTGTATAGAGTGTGTTTGCGGGATAAATAAAGAGGCTTCTCGCCGAGGCGGACGCGGGTAAAACAAGCTCGATGTGCGATTGCCCGTTGGGGAGGCGAAGAGGAAGCGGAAGCTCCCGCAGGGGCACCGCAGCACGTCTATCCGAAGTGCGTTCCCCCTGTCCTGCCGTTTTTATATTTTCTGAGAGGAGGATGTTCGCGCCAGTTTTAAGAAAGAGATTTTCCGAGTCGGCGTGGCGGGCAGGAAACGCCAGCACTTTCACGTCTTGAAAATGCCCAGACGGCGGCGTCAATTTCGCCGAAAACTTTCGGGGGCCGACGACCCGCGTTTCGGAGGCGTTGAGGAAGCGCATCGCTTGCGAAGGCTGCACCCACGGACCGCCGGATTGCGTCCAGCCCGGACAGTTAAAAAGCCCGACTTCGATGTCAAGCTCGCCAGCGGTTTTGAGGGCAGTGCGGAGGACGCCCCGCCACTCGTCGGTGAACATGGTGGCTTTGCCGCTGGGGACGCCCATGTCGCCAACGTGCGCGATAAAGACGCGGTTGATGCCGGCGCGTTTCATGGCGCGGAGGTCGGCGGCGACGCTTTCGCGCGTGGCGTTGTCGGTAATCCAATACCAGTAGGTGCCCGTGCGGACACTCGTTTTCGCCGTGTCGAAACCCGCTTCGAGCTTGGCGGCGTCAGCACCAGCGGCGGCGGTTTCGGCAGATAAATCTGTGGCCGGGCAAGCAGCGAGCGCGGCGGCAAACGCCACAGCGAGCGCGGCGCGGAATATGTTTTTAAGAAAACGCATGACGGCGCATTATGGGGAAAGTGCTGGCGGTTGAAACAGAAAACTCGGCGCAGGACGCAACGCGCAGGGCACAAGACGCCGATTGACAGGCGGGCGCGGAACGCCACCCTGCGCCAGCTTTTTCAAAAAACTATGCGAGAGATTTCCTCTACATCGGCGCGTCTGTCGCCGTGGCAAATGGGTTGGGCGGCGGCAAAGGTGAACTTTGTCCCCGGCCTTTTTCTTCAGGCGGCGGCGGTGGCGCTGGTCGTCCTTTACTACCACCACGCCGACGTCCGCCAGTGGCTCGGGCAGGTCGGCGAGTTAAAAAAAGAATGGGGATTTCTCTACACGATGATCTCGTCGGCCATATTTTGCGGGATAATCCCGTGGCTGTTTCGCATGGCGTTCCCGTCGTTGCGCCCCGCACGCCCGCTCTCCGAACTCGTTTTCGCCGCACTCTACTGGGGAGCAATTTGCTGCACCGCCGACGCATTTTACCAGTTTCAGGCGTATTTCTGGGGCGACTCCCCCGCATGGTATATCGTCACCATAAAAACGGCCTGCGACATGCTTATTTTCACACCGATTATCGCCGCCCCGTGCAACTCGATTTCGCACCTCTGGAAGGAAAACGGGTTTTCCTTTGATAAGACTCGCAATGCCTTGCGTGGCAACTGGTATCACAATGTTGTCATGCCAAATCTCGTCCCCAATTGGATGCTTTGGACGCCCGGTATCGCCATCACTTACAGCCTCCCGCAGGCACTCCAATTACCGATGGCAAACCTAATCGGCTGTTTCTGGGCTTTGCTGTGCATGACCATCGCCAACAAAAGCAGTAACCCAAAGCACGGCAGTTCTAAAAACACGTGACAAACACGGCGCGCCGCCGCAAAAACGCAGGCGTCATGCCTTACACAATCGGTCTCGACTACGGAACAAACTCCGCCCGCGCACTCGTCGCGGATTGCGCAGACGGGCGCGAAATCGGCGTCGCGGTTTTCGACTACCCTTCTGGGCGGCAGGGCGTCGTCCTCGACCCCGCCAACCACCTGCTCGCCCGCCAAAACCCCGCCGACTACCTGCTCGCGCTCGAACACGCCACCCGCGCCGCGCTCGCCGACGCCGCCCGCAACGAAGCGGCGTTTTCGCCCGCCCAAGTCGTCGGTATCGGCATGGACGGCACCGGCTCCAGCCCACTGCCCGTGGACGCGCACAACCGCCCGCTCGCGCTCGACCCGCGTTTCGCCGCCAACCCCAACGCGCTCTGTTGGCTCTGGAAAGACCACACGAGCATCCCGCAGGCCGAGGCGCTCACGCAGACCGCCCGCCGCCTGCGCCCGCAATACCTCGCAAAAATCGGCGGCGTTTATTCCTCCGAATGGTTCTGGGCAAAAATCTGGCGTTGCCTCGTGACCGACCCAGAAGTCTTCGCCGCCGCGCACTCGTGGGTCGAGCTGGCAGACTTCATCCCCGCCGTGCTGGCGGGCGCAGACGCACCGGAAAAAATCGTGCGCGGCGTCTGCACGGCTGGCCACAAAGCGATGTATGCGGAGGAATGGGGCGGCCTACCCGACGAAGAGTTTCTCGCCGCACTCGACCCGCGCCTCGCGCCCCTGCGCGACCGCCTCTACACGAGGGCGCACGACGCCTCGGCAACCGCTGGCGCACTCTGCCCCGAATGGGCGGCTCGGCTCGGCTTGCCTGCGGGCATCCCCATCGCCATCGGCGAAATGGATGTCCACTACGGCGCTATCGGCTGCGGCGTCGCCGAGGGAACGCTCGTCAAGGTCATCGGCACCTCGACCTGCGACTGCGCAGTGGTGTCTGCCCAAAAAACCGTGGCGGACATCCCCGGCATCTGCGGCATCGTGCACGGAGCGATTTTGCCCGGCTACTTCGGCATCGAGGCCGGCCAATCCGCCGTCGGCGACATCTTCAAATGGTTTGTCGAGGCCGTGCTCGGCGGCGGCACTGGCGGCACTGGCGGCGGTGGCGGCGGCGACGCGCTCCACGGCAAACTCACGGCGGAGGCTGCCGCGTTGCGCCCGGGGCAATCGGGCCTGCTCGCGCTGGATTGGAACAACGGCAACCGCACCATCCTCGTCAACCAGAGTCTCAGCGGGCTTTTGCTCGGGCAGACGCTCTACACATCTGCGGCGGAGATTTACCGTGCGCTCATCGAGGCGACGGCCTTCGGCGCACGTGCCATCATCGGGCGTCTGCGCGAATACGGTGTGCCTGTGGAACGGATTGTTTGCTCCGGCGGCATCGCCGAGAAAAACCCGCTCCTGATGCAAATCTACGCAGACGTGACGGGCTGCGAAATCCGCGTCTCGCGCTCGGCGCAATCCTGCGCTTTGGGCGCGGCAATCGGCGCGGCGGTGCTGGCGGGAGCGCACCCCGATTTCCAAACCGCGCAGGCGGCAATGACGGGTCTCAAACCCGCCCTCTACAAACCCGTGCCCGCCGCCCAAGCCGTTTATGAAAAACTCTACGCCCTCTACCTCGCTCTCCACGACGCCTTCGGCGGCGTGACCCGCTCCGCCGATTTGTCCGCCCTCATGCGCGAGCTGCTTGCCATCAAAGCGGCGGCGTAAAAGCATTCGCAAATCAAAAATCGGTTCCTCGCCGTCGTCGCCTTGCGTGGAAACGCAGAGCGGCAAGCTCCGCAGGAGCAAGATGATCCGCTTAACGCTTGCTCCTTGTGTGTGCTCCACTACAAACC
Source organism: Puniceicoccales bacterium (assembly GCA_031289285.1). Taxonomy (GTDB): domain Bacteria; phylum Verrucomicrobiota; class Verrucomicrobiia; order Opitutales; family UBA953; genus CALNBE01. The sequence goes on along the minus strand of JAITPT010000235.1, from coordinate 531 downwards.
TGTTCCCTGTGTGAAGCGTTAAGCAAGAAGTAAGGGAAGTTTTCACAAGTTGCATGAAAGTCAAGTGAAAAAAATGGCTGCCTTTTTATTCGGAGGCAATAAAGTGTCAGGCGCTTTTTCACTTGACTCGCGATTTTTGCTCGGCACGGGCTGGCCACGCACCACACTTTTGGAGTGCGGTGGCAGAGGACGCGAAGTTCACCTCCACCGCCGCCGACACCGCTTTTGCAGACACCCAGACCGCAACGGTTGCCTGCGTCCTTCTGCTCCGATGAAAGTGGTGTCGGCGGGCGCAGAGATGAACTCCGCGCCCTCTGGCACTGCGGTTCCTCGCTACTTTGAGTGGGAGGCGAGGATATGGTATCGAGAAACACCCGAACCAGTAGGGACAACTTTTTTTGGGGTTCCTCGCTGTTTTGAGTGGAAACTCAAGTGTAGGCAGCCCCGCATGGAGCGAGATTATCGGATTCCCAGATGCTGGTGGTGTGTATTCCGTTGCAATTTTGTGGAGGGCACGTGATGGGCACTGCA
>JAITPT010000230.1 GCA_031289285.1 Puniceicoccales bacterium | reverse complement strand
GGTGAAGGCGGAGTTTGCGCCGTTGAAGGTGGCGTCGCCGCCGGAGTGGACGGCACCGCCGGAGAGCGCGGCGGTGTTGGCGTTGAAGGTCGCGCCGCTGGTGAATGTGAGCGCGGCGGCGGTGAAAATTGCGCCGCCGTTTTGCGCGGTGTTTTGCGAGAAGACGGTGCCCGAGGCGTTAGCGATTGCGAGGCCAGTGGCGTTGCCAGCGTAAATCGCGCCGCCCGCACCGGTGTCGGCAGCGTTACCGGAGAAGACCGCGCCCGCGCCGAGTGCGAGCGAGCCGCCGCCGAGCCAGAGTGCGCCGCCGTCGCCGCCCGTGGCGGTGTTGTCGGTGAAGGTGGTGTTCGCGCCGTTGAATGCGGCGTCGCCACCGGAGCGGACGGCACCGCCGGAGAGTGCGGCGGTGTTGGTGTTAAACGCGGCGGAGCCGGAGAGGGAAAGCGCGGCGGCGGTGAAAATCGCGCCGCCGTTTTGCGCGGTGTTTTGCGAGAAGGTGGTGCCCGTGCCGTTGGCGATTGCGAGGCCGCTGGCGTTGCCGCCGTAAATCGCGCCGCCCCTGCCAGCGTCGGCAGAGTTGCCCGTGAAGGCCGCGCCCGCGCCGAGCGCGAGCGTGCCGCCGCCGAGCGAGACTGCGCCGCCGTCGCCGCCGCCTGCGGTGTTTTCGTTGAAGGTGGTGTTTGCGCCGAAGGTCGCGCCGCCGCCGGAGCGGATGGCACCGCCGGAGAGCGAGGCGGTGTTTTGGGAGAAGGTGGCGTTGGCACCGAAGGCCGTCGCGCCGCTGGCATAGACGGCGCCGCCGGAGAGCGCGGTGTTCGCGTCGAAGGTCGCGCCTGCGCCGATGGTGAAGTCGCCGTTGGCGCGGATTGCGCCGCCGAAGCCGTCGCCGCCGATGGAGGTGTTGGCGAAGTTTTGCAGGAAGAGGACGTTGCCGGTGTTGGCGATGACGAGGGTGTTTTTGGATTGTATCGCGCCGCCGCCGCCCATGAGCGCGTTGTTGCGGAGGAACGCGGCGTCTGCGCCGAGCGCGATAGAGCCGCCTTCGTAGAGGTAGATTGCGCCGCCGTCTTGCCCGCTGTTGCCGTCAAATAGGGCGTTCGCGCCGAGCGAGACGCCGCTGACGGCGTAGATTGCGCCGCCTTTGCCTTCGCCGGTCGTCGCTTTGTTGGCGAGGAACTGGGCGTTCGCGCCGAGCGTGACGGTCTTGTCGCCGTAGATTGCGCCGCCGTTGGAGCCTGCGGTGTTGTTCTTGAAAAACGCGGCAGCACCGATGGTGATGATGCCTTTGGCGGAAATCGCGCCGCCGTTGTTGGAGGCGGTGTTGCCCTCGGCGGCGGTGTCGCCACCGAAGCGAGAGTTGTCGCCGAGCGTGACGGCGTCGTCGCCGTAGATTGCGCCGCCGCCGTCGTGCGCGGAGTTAGCCGTGAAAACGAGTGCGCCTGCGTTGAGGAGGGTCAGGGCGTTTTTTGCGTAGATTGCGCCGCCGTTGCCCTCGGTGGTGGAGTTGGCGTCGAAGTTGACGGTCGCGCCGAGGCGGATGGCGAGCGGGGCAGTGTTGGCGAAATACATCGCGCCGCCGCGTTTGGCGCTGTTGGCGCGGAAGGCGAGCGAGGTGGCGGGGTCGTTTGAGGCAGCGCGGAGGTCGAAGCGTGCGCCGTCGTCGAGGAAGAACGCGCCGCCGAGGCCGGAGGAGGCAGCAGCGTTGGTGTTGCCCGAGATGACGACCGCCGCGCCAGAGTTAAGCGAGACCGCGCCCGCGTAGTCTGCGCCGATAGAGAGGCGCTGCGTGACGGTGCCGCCGCCGTCGCGGGTGAGGCTCGCCTTGAAGATGAAGACGGCGGTGATGTCCTCGGGGCCGGCGACGCTCGCGGCGTCTTGGCTGAACGAGATGGAGTTCAAATAGGAGTCCCAGAGGGGGTCGTCGGAGGCGCAGGTTTGGCCCGCGCCGAGGGTGACGGCTTGTGCCGTGTTTGCGGCAAAAGCAAAGGCAGAGGCGGAGACGGCGAGGCAAGCGGCAGCGCGAAGAAATTTTTGGAGGAACAGAGCGGAATGGTGTTTCATGGGAAGGGGCTAAATGAAACGCGCCGCGCCGCGAAACGAAAGCGCAAAGCCGCGAAGTTACGCAGGAAAAAACCGAGAATGACGCAAGGCGGCAGGGGCAGGGAAGGGGGGGCACAGGCTACTCCTATAGGACCTATAGGTCGTATAGGTCCTATAAGTCCTATAAGTCCTATAAGACCTATATCGGGGTTTTCCCCGGCTGCCCTCCGCCCGCTCCGCGACGGGATGCTTTTTTGTTTGCATTTTCAGTAAAGAAGTAAAGATTTGTTTGTTCTACAGATTTCACACATGCGACACAAAGCGACAGACATCACCACAGCGCCGGAATGGAAGTATTCGCCGTTGCGCCCCGCCGTCGGTCTCGACATCGGCACACGCGGCGCGAAAGGCGTTTTGCTGCGGGAGGACGAGGTTTTCACCGCCATCATCCCGACTGGACATCACGCGCAAGCGACCGCCGATGCGCTGCTCGCAGTGCTCCTCGGCGAAGCGGGTCTTAGCCGCGCCGACCTCGGCCACATCGTCGGCACAGGCCACGGGCGCGTCTCGCTGAGATACGAGGAGGTGGCCTACAAGGTTGTCACGGAGACGAGTTGCCACGCGATGGGCGCACACGCGGCCTTGCCCGGGACGCGCACGGTCATAGACATCGGCGGGCAAGACTCGCGGGCGATCAAGGTTGACCCCATCACGGGCAAGGTCGTCGAGTTTGTGGTGAACGACAAAAGCGAGGCGGGCACGGGGCGTTTTTTGGAGAAGACGGCGACGCTGCTCGGCATCGAGTTGGAGGGGCTTGGCGCGGTGGCGGCGGGGGCGAAAAACCCTGCGGCGGTGAGCGGTCAGTATGGTGTTTTTGGCGAGACGGAGGTGATTTCGTTGCGGGCGCACGGCGAGCGCGATAACGACCCTGAGGCGCGAGCGAATATCGCTGCGGGTGTCCACTATTCGGCGGCGCGGCGTGTGAATAATTTGGTAGGGCGCATTGGCATTGTGCCCGGGCTGGCATTCACGGGCGGCGTCTCTAATAACACGGGTATGCGGGGTATCCTCGAAACGCTTCTCAACGCCAAGTTTCAGAAACCGAAAGCCGATTTGATTTATGCGGGTGCCCTCGGTGCCGCAATTTACGCCGCCCGCGCCTTCGCGCAACTCGCCGCCCCAAGCACCGCCGCAAACCTCTGACGTGCTGGCGCAGAAGCCGACACCGCTTTCGCAGAAGCCGAGACCGCAACGGTTGTCGGTGTCTTTCTGTCGGTTTGAAAGCGGTGTCGGCGGGTGCTACGCTCCGCTCCGCGCCCTCTGCCACCGCACTCCAAAAGGGCGATTGGGCAGCGTGTGCGGTGTGGCACGGACGGTGCATCGAAGCGCCAAAGGCGCGGTTTCATGCCACCTGCGCTTGTTTTTCTTTTCGCGATAAGAAAGCGTATGCCAACACCAGCAGCGCAAGAGGAAATAGGATGCTCAGCCCAAATGACCACACGTTGCCCCATTTAGCAGCATCAGAAAGATGTGCATAGCTGATTCGGTAAGAAAATATAAGGTGCGAATAAATTATGGAGGACATCCAAAATATAGATGCGCAAAATAAAACTTTTGTCGCTCGTTTTAACAATGTTTGTTTGCGAGAAAACAACGCGCCGGAGAAGAACAACAGCGCGGTAGGAACAACAAAGAACAATGAGGAAAAAATAGTATGTATTGTTAACAAAATACTTCCTGTCTCTATCATGTCATTTATGGCTAATATGAAGTTTCCTGTTCGCATTGGTTTCACAATAACAGCACTGTCGAGAATTGAAAATACGAACTTCCCGAATTGCCATAAGACGGATGTGATAATCAAGAAAATGGCTGCCGTCTGCTCTTTCTTGTTAAACCAGCAAACCGCCTTTGATGCGGCGTGGCCTGCGGAAGCGGTTTGCGGGTTAACGGCAGAACCCGCAATTTGTTTTTGGGACGACCCTAATAGAATTGCGGCAATCAATATTGCGACAGAGGGAAGGAGTTGGCTATGAGTGAACAACAGATCTGATAGATTTCTCGAAAACAAAAATGGATGCGGAGCAAAGAACTCAATCCGTTGATAAACAGGAAGAAGCATATTGCACACAGACGCGACTGCCATGACGATAGCAGCACTTTTTTGCTTTGCATGCTGGCTATATTCGATGTTATTTTCGGACGGGTCGCCATACAAATTGGCACCGGAGTGACCGGGTGTTAAAAGTAGTGCCAGAAGCAAGAGCGGGCCGATGATGGGAATTAGTATGACAAAATACATCCATCCGCTTCTGCCTGTGTCTTGCAATCGCCGGACGATTAGCGCATGAACCGGAAGCAGTGTGCCCACGATGTAAAAAGAAAAGAGCACTCCGGCGGGCAATTGGAAATCGCCCCATACCGACAGCATCCGCGCTGTCCCGATAAGGGAGTCCAGAAAGAAGAATACGCCAGCGAAAATAAGATGGAACGGAAGGAACGTCCAAAACTCGTTTTTGCTCGCTCTTCCGGTGAAATCCGCGTAGTGTTGCAAAACTTTAAGGTAAGACTTCATAAGTTATTTTTTTGAAAAAGAAGGATGATGTTTTTCTTTGAAAGAAAGCACACTGAGAACGTTTGCTTAAATCCCCCATCCGGCGCGATACGTGCTCGATAAAAGTGCGTCGGCGGCAGGGTCATTTTGGATTTTTTCTGCCACGGGGTCCCAGTGTATTGTGCGACCGGTCAGCATTGCCACGTGGCCGAGATGGCCGACGCTTGCGCTGCGTTGGGCGCTCTCGGCGGGCGAGATGGTTTCGCGGCGTGTGCGCACACAATCGAAGAAGTTTCTCCAATGGTTGTCGCTCGCATAGACGCGCGTGGCGTCGGCACCGAGCGGTTCGCGCAAGATTTCGGGGTGCGAGACACGCGTTGTTACGCCGCGCTCGCAATAAAGCCAGCGTCCGTTTTCACCGTAAAACGTAATGCCAACTGGCAGTTTTTCGCTACGCGAGCGTTTCCCGCGCACTGTGACAACAAGGCCGTCGGCGTATTCGCAGTCAAAATGGAACAGCCGTTCTGCATCGTAAGGGAGATTGCTGCCCGGTGCGCCAGCGGCAAAAGTGCCAGCGCCGGAGACTTTTACGGGGCCGGTGTTGTCTTTATCCAAACCCCATTGAGCGATGTCGAAATGGTGCCCTATCCAATCCATTAAAAACCCGCCGCCGTAATCGAGCACGAACCGCCAGTTGCCGTGAATAATCCCCGGAAAATACTCGCGCCACGGTGCAGGGCCGAGCCACATTTCGTAATCGAGATGCGGAGGCGGTTTGCCAATTGCGCCGCCGATGCCGCGCCCGCTGATGGCGCCCTCCCACCAGTAATCGCCGTGCAAAACGACCTCGGCGCGGCGGACTTTTCCGAGGCGCCCGTTGCGCACAATTTCAACCGCCTCGCGGAAGTTGCGTAGCGAGCGTTGCCAACTTCCCGTTTGCCAAGCGACGCCGTGCTGCTTGACGGCGTTCACGACGGCACGTCCCTCGCGCAAATTATGTGTGAGCGGTTTTTCTCCCCAAATAGAAATCCCCGCACGGGCGGCGGCAACCGCCATCGGGCCGTGCCAATGGTCAGGCGAGGCGATGATGACCGCATCGAGACCCGCCTTGGCATACATCTCGCGAAAATCGCTGTAAGCGACGGCGGATTTGCCGCGCGAGTCGCGCTTGACGTTGTTCAAAAAACTGGCGCTGCGGTGGGCGTCCGCTTCGCAAATAGCGACCGTCTGCACATCGGAAAAGCGGCTGCGTTCCCAGTTAAAACTCCCTTGTCCCGCGCCGATGACACCTAATTGGATGCGGTTGCTCGGCGCGACCTCGCCAGTGCCAGCGCGTCCAAGCGCCGACGCCGGAACAAGCACCGGAAATACCGCGCCACCCGCAAGCGCGAGCGCAGTTTTTTTGAAAAAGTCACGACGGCAAATCGGTTTTGCAAGTGGCGCTGATTTGGGCTGCGGTTCGGGCTGTTGTGGTTCGGGCTGCGGCGATTTAAGCCGTGCTGCTTTAAGACATGTCGCCTCAACGGCAATTTTCGGATTTAGCATAGTGCCAAGACAAACAACCGAGGCCAACGTTCCATGCGTTTGTGCTTTCCGCCACAGGTTCCTCGCTGTTTTGGGTGGAGGGCGCGTGGTAGTCACCGCAAGGGAAAGTTGCACGAACCGCAGCGAAGTCAAGTAATAAAATGGCTGCCTTTTAATTCGAGCGCGACAAATGGGAAAAATGTTATTCGTGTTGTAAGTGCATGATTTGTCGGGTATTTGAGATGTAGGTGCCGACTTCCCTCTTCTGCTCCCCCCTCTCCCCCCCCCTCCACTCTCCGAATAATTAACCAGACTAAAGATTTTCCCGTTGGGTCACTGGGGCACCTGATAATCTCGCCCTTGCGAGGCTAAAAAACGGACCTGTCCCCGTTTGCACCTCTTGCTCTTTTGCATTTCCTCTTGCATTTTTTTGCCGCAAAAAATGCTTGCCACTGGCGAATGTCGCGCCATAACACCCCGCCTCAACCACAACTTTTCCCTAACTTTTTTCCTGACTTTTTCCTAACTTCTTAATGAACCTGCACCCGTTTCATTCCAACTTCGACCTCCCAAACACAGGCATCTCGCCGACGAAAACCGCCTCGTGCGCCTCGCGCATTTCGCCCCGCTGTTTCGCAGCCAGCCTGCGCACACGCCTGCACTCGTGCCTGCACTCGCGCCTGCGGGCGCGGGCACTCCCGCTGCTTCTCGCCGTGTGCGTGTCGCAGAGCTTGCTCGGGTGCAAGCCCGCTAAGGAAAGCGACACAACCGTCAAGGTTGTCGCCTCGGCGCACCGCGAGGGCGAGGAGCAGACCTTAGTGGTGGTGGCGGGGAAATACGGCTTCATTGACAAAACGGGCAAGACCCTTATCGCCGCAAAATATGACGACGCGGGGCCGTTCAACGACGGGCTGGCGGCGGTGCGTTTGGACGGAAAATGGGGCTTCATTGACACAACGGGCAAGGAGGTCGTCCCGCTAAAATACGATGCTACGGGGCCGTTCAGCGAGAAGCTGGCGTTGGTGGAGTCGGGCGGAAAATATGGCTTCATTGACACAAGCGGCAAAGAAATCGTCTCGCCGACGTATGAAGACGCATGGTCTTTCAACGGCGGAGTGAGCGTGGTGCGCTTGGCCAAAAAATGGGGTCTATTAGACAAAACTGGCAAAGAAAACATTCCGCCAAAATATGACGACATCTGGACTTTTAATGAGGGGCTGGCGGCGGTGAAACTGAAACTGTCCGAAAAGGAACCCGAAAAATGGGGCTTTATTGACAGAACCGGCAAAGAAGTCATTCCGCTAAAATACAACGAGGTGGACTACTTCCGCGACGGAAAGGCAAAAGTGAAGTTGGATAAAGAAACCTTCTCCATCAACAAATCCGGCGAGCGCGTCGCCCCGTAGCCGTCCGAAAATCCGGGAAACTTTTCGCCGCTTTCCCGCCACAACTCTACAACTCTTATCTCCACCGCTGACGCCAAAACTTTTCTCCTGTGAACCTAAAAACGGCAGTTGAGTGCGGCTTTTTTGCGACGGTCTTGCGCTGGTAAGGTTGAGAGGAAAATACTTTTTCATTAACAAGTCTGGCAAAAACATCGCGCAATAAACGCTTTGGTTTTTTTATACGAATATGACACGCCACGGTTTTATTTCATTGTTTGCTGCTGCGCTGTCGGTGCCAGCTTTCGCTGCCAGTGCGCGACCGCCTTTGCGCGTGGTTTCGCAAACCGTGCTTACCGACGAAGTGTTGCTCGCCATCGCCGATGCGGGGCAAATCGCGGCACTGAGTCATTTGTCGCGTGACCCCCGTTTTTGTGCTGATGCGGAGCGGGCGCGGGCGTTTCTGCGTTTGCCTCGTGATACGGGTGTAGAGGCGGTGTTAAAACTGTGCCCCGACCTTGTGTTGTTTGCCGATTTTAGCCGTCCCGAGCTTACTGCCCAGCTGCGGCGTAGCGGCGCGGAGGTCTGGTTTTTTGGGCGTTACGACACGCTTGAGGAAACTTATGCCGGAATGCTACGTCTCGCCAAACGGCTTGGCAGCGGGGCACTTGTGCGGGCGGAGTCGGTGATTGCGGATTGCCGCCGTCGCGCCGCCGCGCTGGAAAAACGACTGCGCGACGTAAAACCCGTGCGCGTCTTCGCGCCCTCGACCTACGAAATTGTTCCCGGCGACAAAACAAACTTTCAGGATTACTGTGACCGTGCTGGCGCGGAAAACATTGCCAAAACTTTTGGTGGTCTCACTGGACATTGCCCTGCGCCCAACGAGCGTATTTTGGGCTGGCCAGTGGAAAAGGTGGTTGTCACTGGCGAGGTGGCTGGCGGCGGCGACGCGCTCCCCGACCGCACGGATGTGGAGCGGGCTTTGCGTCCGTTCCGGCGTTTGCAACCTTACCGCCACCTTGCGGCGGTGCGCGAGGGTCGCGCCGCTGTGTTGAAGCCTTGGCAGATAAGTTGTGTCTCGCACCACCGCACTCTCTGTTGCGAGTATCTGGCGAGGCAGCTGCACCCCGAAGTTTTCTGAAAACCTGCGGCACTGGGGCAGCGGCTATAGGGCGTATAGGACCTATAGGACGTATAGGTCGTATAGGACCTATCCCCGAGGGCTGGTGTTGCGCGTCGGTGCGCGTGTGTGTGTGGCGTGGGCGAGACGCCCGTGCCGCCGCCCGCGTTGTGCCTTCGCTCACAAACCATTTTTTAGACAGGATGTCAGGATTAACAGGATTGACTTCTGGGAACATTTTCCAAAACATCCTGTCAATCCTGTCCATCCTGTCAAAAAAAGCCGTCTCCCTTCTCTAATCCATGAAAAACCACAAAAAACTAATATGCGTAGGCGTCATCATTCTTTGCGCCATTTTACTGTCTTTCTTCTTACGAGGGAAAGACACGATAGATGTGCCTTCTGTTGCCCGCATCTATGACCTGCCCAGCGATGCGCTTACGCTGCTGGATGTCACAAGACAAGAAGACATACATCTTCGCAATGAAAAACAGAGCCGCTGGAAAGATGCTCGACGGGATGTTGATGTTATCGCCGCGTATGAAATTTTCCCAAAGGTTCCATTCACATTTTTTCCTGTGAGAATAGTTATAACAACTATAGACAAGTTCCCCGCAAGAGCGATAAGGTCTTGGCAGCGATTTGAAGAAATGAAAATGGAGGAAAAGAAATCTCCAATGATAACCTCGTATAATTTGAAATACGAAAAATTCTTTGTCCGTCATCAAGAAAACAACGGTAGCGAGTCTGGGGCTTATTTTGAAGATGGCGTTTTAATGTCTGTCATGGAGGATGATGGCTCATTTTCTTCAGGTACCGGAACCGGACATCTTGCATTTATTTTTGAAAATCATAACGCGAAAGAAAAATATAGTATTCGTATTATACAATCAGTACTGATGTCAAGTTCATCGAGGGGCATTGTTGAATTGAAGCCCATTAAAGGCGGTAAAAGATATTTCTCGGAATGGCATTACTCGAAAGATGCTGACTTTGATTTTGAACAAAAATTAGCCATGCGAGTTGATTTAATTCACATTTTCAACTCTCTCAAAGAAGCGACAATCAATCACATCGAAGAAACGGGTGTTGTTGAAAAGTTTTACGCCAAACGCGCTGCCGAAAAGACACAGCAACCGCAAGCCCCCAAGCCATAATTCATAAATTAATTTTCCCAAAATCATTTTTTTAGACAGAATGTCAGGATTAGCAGGATTGACTTCAAGCTACAAGCAGACTTGGCAGTCTGGGGGGGGACAGGCAGTCGCGGGTGCGTTGCGGCGCGTCGAGGCGGGAGATGCGGGTGGCAGGGAGGTTGCGGTGTCTGCGAAAGCGGAGCGGAGGGGAGGGGAGGGGAGGGAGGGCGGATTTAACCACAAAGGACACAAAGGTTTTCACAAAGGACACCAAGGACGCAGAGGACACAGGACTCAGGACTCAGGACACTGGACGCAGAGGGCACTGGACGCGGAGGACGCGAGGTGGCTCTTGGGTGCCGAGGCTGTTGTTATCAGCGGGGGGCGGTGGTGAGTTTGGAGAGGGTGGTCTCGAAAACGGAGAGGTGGGGGAGGGCGTTGCGTTTGCAATACTCAATGGCTTGGCGGCAAACTTGAGCGGCGTCGTCGGGCATACCGCGCTCAATGTAGAGGGCAGAGAGGCGGTCGTAGGTGCGCGCAATCCAGTAACGCCCCGAGGCACGGAGACGCTTGGCAGCGGCCTCGTCTTTGAGCAACCGACTGATAACCTGCCAACACGCCCGCGCAGCATCGTCGAGGATGGCGTCACGGGTCTGACCACCAGCGGCAGCGGGGTCGGGACGGCGACGCGAGAGGGCGTCGGCCCATTTGTAACCAGCCTCGGCTTTCATGTCGTTGAGGTTGTCGTTGCTGGCGCGGTTGGGGAGGGCAGGCAGAGCAAACAAGCCCTCGTAGGCGCGGGCAGCTTGCTCAAGGGCAGAGTTGGTGCCGGAGGGCGGAGCACCCGCAGCGGCACCAGCAAAAAGACAGTCCGCAAAACCCATCTCGGCGCGGCGGCGGTCGAGGCCGTCGGGGAGCCTTTCGCGGAGTCGCGAATAGACAGCGCGGGCGTCGTCGAAGCGGTTGAGACGGCGAAAAATATCTGCTTGACGGAGCTTCGCGGCATTGGCGAGCGGGTGGGTGGGGTATTCGTTTGCAAAGTTTTCGAGCGCCTCGGCGGCTTCGGGAAACTGGCCGAGGAAGACACGCTGGGCGGCAGCTTCGTAGAGGGCCTCGGCGGCGTAGTCGGCGAGGGCGGGGTTGCGGTTGGCGGCGAGAGCGGCGCGGGCGTCGAGAAATATTCTGCGGGCGCGTTCGTGCAAACCTTCGGCGGCGAGGGCGCGGCCTTCGGCAAGATAAGATGCGGCGGCGGCTTCTTCGTCGCGGTGTTTGTCGCGGAGTTCGTGGAAAAGTTTGCGTGCGCCTTCGCTGTCTTTGGCGGCGAGGGCGGCGCGGGCGCGGAGTAGGAGCACACGGCCAAGCATCGCGCTGCGCCGTGCGGCGAGGGGCGCGGTGGGCGGGAGGGCGTTGACGGCGGCTTCGATTTCGCCGGCTTTGGCGGTGGCGAGTGCGGGCGTGTTGGCGACGAGGGCGAGGAGCGCTTGTTGCCAGAGGAAACGGATGCGGAACTCGGGGGGCATGTCTTTGTGGCGGGCAAAGACGGCGGCGAGGCGGGCGGCAGCTTCGCGGTGGTCGGCGCGGCCTGCGCCCGGGCGGCGTAGGTGCTCGGCGAGTGCCCATTCGCAACGCAGGAGCGAGAGCGTGTCCGCGCCGTCGGTGTGGGCGGCGTCGAGGAGTTTGCGGGCGGCGGCGGTGTTGCCCGCGAGGACTTCGCAGCGGACGCGCAGGAAGAGGGCGTTGCCGCGCTGCACGGGCGAGGCGAGCGAGGTTTGCGCGTCGGCGTAAGCGGCGGCGGCAGCGGCGTAGGCAGAGGCGGCGGCGGTGTCGTGCTGCGCGGTGAGACTTTGGGCGGCGAGGAAGAGCGAGTCGGCGGCGACAAACGCGAGGTGCTCGCGTGCGACGCCGGGTGGCGTGATGTTGCGCAGCTGGGCGAGGTAGTCTGCGGCGCGGCGCAGGGAGCCGCTTTGCCACGCGCCGGAGGCGAGGATGCGGAGGGTGTCGGGGAGAAACGGGCTGGCGGGGGAGCGGGCGAGGAGGTCGTTGGCGGCACTGCCGGCGCGGGCGTAGTCGCCTGCGGCAAACATGACTCGGGCGCGGGTGTAGTGGAGCGTGTCGGGGAGGCGTGCGGCGGGGGCGGCGGCGTAGGTGGTGAGCTTCTCGTAGATTTCGTTGGCAGGCGCGGTGTCTCCTGCCGAGGCGGCGGTGTCGGCAGCGGAAACGAGGTTGGCGAGGGCGAGGCTTTGGAGGTCGGCGGCGGCGTTTTTCTCGAGCACTGCGAAGAGTGCTTTGCGCCCGTCGGCTTTGTCTGCGCCGAGGATGTGGCCGGTGAGGAGGTTCGCCTCGTCGCGCTCGGCAGCGGTGGCGACGGGGGCGCGGAGGAGGACGTTGACGGCCTCGGCGGTGCGTCCGAGGCGGGCGAGCGCGGTGGCGAGGAGTTTGGAGTATTGGAAGGCGAGCGGGGTGCCGCCGTTGCGCACGAGGGCGTCGCGGAGGCTGTCGAGGGTGGCAGTGTTGGGGAGCGGGCCGGCTTTCACGCGGGCGAGCCATTCGAGTTTGCGCACTTGGAGTGACTGGGCGCGGAGGGAGTTTTTTTCGCAAACATCGGCGGCGAGCGTGAACTCTTCGCGAGCACTTTGCAGGCCGGCGGGTGTCTCGCTGGCGAGGGCGGCGAGGCCGCGTGCGATGTGGAGCCAAGGCAGGTCGGCGGGGGCAAGCTGCGCGGAGACGATTTGCCGGAGGGCGTCGGGCGCGATGGGTTTGGCGAGGATGAGGTGGGCGGTGACGAGGCGCAGGTCGCGGGCAGGCGAGGCGGGGAGGCTCTCGAGGATTTTTGCGGCGGCGGCGGGGTCGTCGCGACCGAGGAGGCAAGTGGCGTGGCCGAGCAGAGCGCGTTCGCGCAGGGCGGGATGGGTGGCGGCAAGTTTTTCGTAGAGACCGCCCGCGAGGCCGTAGAGGCCGGTGGCGAGTGCTTCGTCGGCGGCGGCGAAGGTATTGCGCGGCGCGGGTTCGGCGGCGGCGGGCGCGGGCGGCGGGGCGTCGAGTTCGGGGAGCGGGCGTTTTTGGGCGCAGAGGTCAACCGCCGCGCAGATGAGGAGCAGCGCGGCAAGAAGCGGGGCGAGGCGCAATGGCGCGGGCACGGCGGACGGCATAGCGCAAGAGAAAGCGGAACGGGGCAGCCCGTCAACGCCGAGGACGGCGCAGGGCGACAGCAGGTGTGCGGCGGGCAGCGGGGCGGGGGGGGGCGTTACTTTCTTCGATTGCGGGGAACATGTGGGGGGCTGGCGTGTTGTGCGCTGAATGATCTTTAGACGTTTCTTTTGCGGTGTGCTCGTTGTTGCGCTCGCGCTCTGTGTTGGCATCGCAAACTCCGCAGCGCGGGAAGCGCATGGCAACTGGGTTTATCCCGATGGCGACAGCCAATACGAGCCGTTTGCGCCCGATGGCGTTCCGTTCGTCGTCGCGTCCAAACTTTGGGATGTTGATATGCGCGGGAACCACCGCGCTGTCGTGCGCGTGACGCCTCCCGACCTCGTGCGGGCGGACAGCACCGGTCTCCCTTTGCCCAAAGCCGAACCGGCTGCGGGGGCGGAAGTCGTGTCGGCGCGTTTGATTTGGCGGCGTCCCGATTTGCACCCTGAGCGCAAGCGCGTGATTGTCACCGACGCCGCCGACCGTGTTGTCAAAAATGTCCGTTGCGAAGTGACACGCGATACGGGCCTTGTTGTTTTCAAGCCGGAATACGGCGCGGGAGATTACTATATTTACTACCTGCCGTATAAGTTTCGCGGTGCCCACGGCGACGCTCGCTACGGGCGTCCCTACAACGATTATCTACGCCCAGAATATAAAAACGACCCCGCGTGGGAGAAAAAAGCCGCGCACGGGAAACCGCACATTGTCGCCGAAGTTTTGTGTTTTGAATCGCGCACAAAACTTGACTTCTGGACACCGACGGGCTTGGTCGCCAGCGACGCCGAAATAGACGCGCTTAAAAAGTTTGTGCCTGCGGGCGACTTTCGTCTTTTCACCGAAGACCGCGCTTATCCTATTCGCTTAAAAACAATTTCTGCGCACTGGATAAAACGCGACAGAGACTCTGACTCCTATTCATTTGCAGGCATTGCGCATCCAAACGAATATTACACATGGCAAATCGGATTATGGGCGACGCATAAAGAAGCGCGGCACGTCAACATCGTTTTCTCCGATTTCACGCATCAAGCGTATGGCGGCAAAACTATCCCCGCAAACGAAATTACTTGTTTTAATTTAGGCGGTGTAAATTGGGACGGAAAACCTATCCGCTTTGACGTGAACGTCCCCGCCGGAAAAGTCCAAGCACTCTGGTGCGGCTTGCAAATTCCCTCCTTCGCAGCAGAAGGGATTTACAAAGGCACCGCCACGATTTACGCCGAAAACTCGCGTCCACAAAAAGTAAATATCTCCATCATCGTAAAGGGGAATGCATTTGCGGATAAAGGCGACGGCGAACCTTGGCGGCACTCGCGTTTGCGCTGGCTCAATTCGACTATCGGCCAAGACAACGAACCTGTCGCGCCTTACGAAAGTTTGCGCGTTGAAAACAATGTTATTTCTGGCAGCGGAAAGACTTTCTCCATCGGCAAAAATGGTCTGCCTGAGAACATCGAAGTCAATGGCAAAAAAATATTCTCTAAGCCGCCGGAGTTTATTGTAGAAACTGGCGAGAAGACTGTGCGTTTTGACACTGGCGACTTGAAGATAGAAAAAGTGGCAGGCGGGCTTGTCCGCTGGCGTTCTATCGGCGAGCAATCGGGCTTGCGTTTTGATTGTGCGGCGTCACTGGAAGCCGACGGCTATTTACGCTACAACATACGCCTCTCTGCGGATAAAAAAACACCGGTCAAAAACATTGCACTACGGACGCGCCACACCGCCAAATCTTCGGTTTATTTTATGGGTGCTGGACACAAAGGCGGCACTCGCCCAGAAGGTTATACGTGGAAATGGAAAGGCCCTTGGGATAGCCATTGGATTGGCGGCAGCGCCAGCGGCCTGCACACCGAGTATCGCGGCGGAACTTACCACGGGCCACTGATTAACGACTACAAGCCCGCTCCGCCAAAAGTCTGGACGAACGGCGGACGCGGCACGGTGAACGTCAGCGGCGCCACAGGAAAAGATGCCACAGTTGTCGCTTCGACTGGCACTTGTGTTGTAGCAAAAACGCCGCTCGATTTTGAGTTTTCATTTTTGGCCACTCCTGTAAAGCCGCTTGACACAGCGAAACAATTTTCGATGCGCTTTTTTCATGGCAATAGTGCAAACTTTGACCGTGCTGCCAGCGAGGATGGCGTGAACATTGCGAACATTCACCACGCCACTCCGCTCAACCCAGTTATCAATTATCCGTTTATCGTCCGCGAACCGCTTAAAAAGTTTATCCAAGAGCAACACGCGCAGAACCGCAAAGTGAAACTCTATTATACAATACGTGAACTGACAACATGGGCACCGGAGGTGTTCGCGCTAAATAGTCTTGGGCATGAGATTTTTCCCACTGGCCCGGGCTACGGTTTGCCTTGGTATTGCGAACATCTTATCGAGGACTACAAACCCGCGTGGTTCACAGAGTTGCCAAATAAACAACAAGACGCCGCACTCGTCCTCGCAGGTTTTTCGCGCTGGATAAACTACTACTTAGAAGGGCTGCGCTGGATGTGCGAAAACTACGAAATTGATGGGATTTACATGGACGATGTTTCTTTTGACCGCTCGGTGATGAAGCGCATTCGCAAAATCTTAGCAAAGCACCGTCCGGGCGCATTGATAGATTTGCATTCCAACACGGCTTACTCTGTCGGTGCTGCCAACCAATATGCTGACTTTTTTCCCTACGTTGACCGCCTCTGGTTTGGAGAAAGTTTTCGCTATAACGCAATGACACCTGCCGAGTGGTTTGTGACATTTTCGGGCATTCCTTTCGGCGTAATGAGCGAGATGCTACAAGGCGGCGGCAATCGTTGGTTGGGTGCGGTTTATGGCACAACGGCTCGCCACAGAGGGGGAGTGCTTTCGCCCGTGCCGGTCTGGAAATTGTGGCGCGAGTTTGGCATAGAAAACGCAAAAATGCTTGGTTATTGGGACGCCGGACGCGCCGTCGAAACGGGGCACCCCGACATCAAAGCCACTGCTTTTATTCGCGCCGGAAAAACGCTTATCGCCCTCGGCAACTTTGGCGCGGTGGACGCGCCTGCGACCTTAACTCTCGACTGGGCAAAGCTCGGTTTGAAGCCAAATGCGAAGTTGCGCGCACCTTTTGTAGAAAACTTTCAGGAGGCGCGTGACATTCGGGCAAACGAGCCGTTTGTGGTGCCCGCCAAAAAGGGATGGCTGATTTGGGTGGAGTGAGGGTGGCACGTGAGCATGAGTGTGAGCGCGGACACGAGCGCGAGCACGGACAAACACGGACAAACACGGACAAACACGGACGAACACGGACCGACACGGACACGGATAGTCAAGAGAAAAAAAATGGCTGGCACTTTATTGTGTGTGGTGGCACGGGTGTCTCGCTCGTCGCCCCGAAAAAAACCTTGCGAAATCTCAATGCCCCGCGCACCGTCCGCGCCTTCATCAAATTGCCGTCTGCTCTCAAATGACCGCCCGCCCGACAACAACGCAACACGCGCCGCCCACCCTCCGCAGCCGCGCCATCCCCGCGCCGTGGCACGGGCGTCTCGCCCTCACCAAGCTCACAAAGTCCCTTACGTCACGCCTTCTCGGCTTCTCGGCAATCCTCACCCTCCCTTCAAAACACCCACGCGGAGTCGCGTTCCTACCTGTCGCGGGTGAGAACGCCCGCCTCATAGCAACTCCTCGCGCCATGTTCAAACTCCTCTGGGACAAGCCCGCCAACGGCGTCCGCCTCACGCTCCAATCGCCCGACGACGCGCTCGCCGTCGCCCCGCGCCCCGTCTTTCACGAGGAACTTGACCTCCTCGGTCTCCCCGCGCACGGCAAATATAATTCTTGCCACTGCCTTAAAAAATCACTACTCCCCTCGCACAAGCCGTCTTACTCAAACGCTCAAACACTGGGAACACATAGGAACACCTAAAATGACTAACAACTCAATCCACATCGGTAGCAAGTGGTGGAAATTTGATTTCCACACACACACACCTGCCTCGCACGATTACAACTCGCCGCTCATCGTCCACGAAGATTGGCTGCGTAGTGCTATGTCTGCTGGCTTGGATTGCGTTGTCGTCTCCGACCACAATTCCGGCGAATGGATTGACGCTCTGAAAACAAAGAACAACGAATTGCGCGGCCAAGCAGCAAAGCCAGATTGGTATCGCGACCTTATCATTTTTCCCGGCGTGGAAATCACAGTGGCAGACAGTGCCAATCGCATTCACCTGTTAGCAGTTTTCGACCCAAGTCGTGGCACGAGTAACATCACTGCCGTTTTGGGCGCATGTGGCATCTCTTCTGGTTTCGGTGACGAAAAAGACATCGCGACAAACAAGGGATTTCTCG
Organism: Puniceicoccales bacterium; assembly: GCA_031289285.1. Taxonomy (GTDB): domain Bacteria; phylum Verrucomicrobiota; class Verrucomicrobiia; order Opitutales; family UBA953; genus CALNBE01. The sequence continues at coordinate 4,579 of JAITPT010000230.1, read as the reverse complement.
ATGTCGTCAAGGCCATCAACGAAGCAGGAGGTATCGCTATCCCTGCCCATATTGACGTCTCCAAAGGGTTGCTCCACGAGAAAACTTCCCTAACGCCAGACCTTAAAAGGAGTCTTGATTCCGTATTTGCCGCAGAGTTTTGCAACCTTCACAAAATCGCCGTTGACGATACGCCAACCGACTTGAAAAAAGCCGTTGAGCGCCTTGCAAAAATCGCGGGTTCCGACGCGCACAAACCAGAAAACATTGGCAAACATACAAGTTGGCTAAAAATGGGCACCCCGTCCATTGAAGGTTTGCGACTCGCGTTGGCAGATTTCGATTTCTGTGTAAAAAATCAGGCGGAAGACCCGAACCGCAATCCCGATGTTTTTTTAACGCAACTTTCCATAGAAAATATGAGCGTCTGCGGGAGTGTCCCCACCCAGCCATTTGTGGCGACATTGCATCCACATTTTAATTCGCTGATTGGCGGGCGCGGCACCGGAAAATCCACCTTGGTTGAATCCATTCGTCTTGCAACGCGCCGTGACCAATCGTTGCCAAACGACTCTCGAATAAAGGAAAAAATTGAACGCTTTGCACGTCTCTCTCGCGACAAAGGCATTATGCGTGAAGGCACCGAAATCTTACTGAACCTCCAACGGCGCGGCGTTCTCTATCGACTACGCTGGCGGAAGGACGGCAACGGCTCCGCGCTTGACGAGAAACAAGGTGCCACTTGGGTTCCTGTAGAAGCGGGAAACATTCACGAACGCTTCCCAATTAGTATTTACAGTCAGAAACAAATAGAAGAACTCGCGTCCAATCCCAGAGGTCTGCTTGAAATCATAGACCGTGCGCCAGAGGTCAATCGCGCAGAATGGCAATCCACTTGGGACAATGCCACAAGCCAGTTTCTCCAATTGAAAGAACGCGAGCGCGATTTGTCCCGCCGCCTTGCAACCGAAAAACAAATCCGAGTCAAACTTGCCGATGTCGAAAAAGACTTAAAACAATACGAAGAGAAAGGACATGGAGAAATCCTGAAGAATTATCAAAAGCGAACTCAACAGCGAAACGGATTGCCACGAAAAGAAGACTTTGACGTGCTTTCGCAACAAATTTCAAACCTTGCTCCCGGCTTGTTACTTTCAGATTTTCCTGCGCATTTGTTTGAACCGTCCGACGACACTTGCGCCGAAATACAGGCCATTCACGAGCAAGCCACACGCGAGTTGCAACACGTTGCCGAGCAATTACAAAAACTCGCCGACGAAGTGACAGCCATTCGCCAGCGTTGGGAAACTGCAAACAACAACAGCAAGTTTGCCGAAGCATATCGCCAGAGTGTGGCGGCTTACAAATCCCTCACACAAGCGTATGCCGAAAAACAAAATGCGCTTAATCTCACCACCTACAGCGGATGGGTGAACCAACGCAACCAATTGCAACAGCAATTGCGCGAGTTGGCAAACATTAGAACGGAATTAGAAACGACGCAGACGCAAATTAAAACGCTCCTCGAACAGTTCAAAACATTGCGGTCAGAATTGCTCCAAAAACGAACCGCATTTGTCCAAACGGTCATTGGAAAAAATCCGTATGTGCGCATGGAGTTTGTCGCTCTCGGCGATGTCTCCACACTCGAAAACGATTACCGAGATTATCTGGAACTCGGAAATACATTTAATAGTTCCGTTTATGAACAAGATAACAAACACAGTCTTCTGCAACCCTTAATTCAGTGGGAAAGCAACAAGTCAAAAACACAAGAGTTGCCAAACTTGCTTGCGAATGCCAAAGCGAAAACAATAAAAATTGCCGAAGGCGCCGAGCATGGCGCGGATGCGCGTTTCGATGCGCGTTTAGTGCGACTCAGAATCGAAAAACCACAAGCATTTGACCGCCTTGAAGCGTGGTTCCCCGAAGACCTCTTGCGCGTCAAATACGCTCCGTCGCCGGAAAACGCAACCAAATTCAACGACTTAGAGAGAGGTTCCGCCGGACAAAAAGCAGCGGCCATTCTCGCATTTCTTTTGAGTTACGGCGATGAACCGCTCGTTATTGACCAACCCGAGGATGACTTAGACAACGCATTGATATACGACCTCATTGTAAAACAAATCCATGAGAATAAAAATCGCCGACAATTAATTATCGCGACCCACAACCCAAACATCGTTGTCAACGGCGACTCCGAACTCGTCCATGTCTTGAAGTTCAACGGCGGGCAAATCCAAATTGACCGACAAGGCGGCTTGGAGGAATTTCCCGTTCGCGAGTCTATCTGCACGATTATGGAGGGCGGAAAAAAAGCATTTGAGCAACGCTATAAACGAATTTCTTTGGAGGACAAAAATCATGTTTGACACAACCGACGAACTTTTGCGACAAATCCGCTTGGGAGAAGACTCTTCTCTCGAACTCAAAAACTTGCGTTACAGGGGAACTCTTGTCGCGGAGCCACGCCGCGATGACATCGCCGACGAGTTTGCCGCGATGGCCAATTCCGCCACCGGAGTTTTCGTCTTTGGAATTGACGACAAAACAAAAACAATAGATGGCATTCCAACCGACAAATTAGACGCCGTAGAAACATGGATTCGCGAAATTTGTAATGATTTAATCAAACCCCAACTCTTTTGTCGCATACGGAAAATTCCTGTGACGGACGAGGGCAATGCCGAGCGAGTTCTCATCCGCGTGGACATTCCGCGTAGTCTCTTTGTTCATAAAAGCCCCAGCGGATATTTTCACCGCATCGGCAGTTCCAAACGCGAAATGGAGCCGGACGTTCTGGCGCGTCTTTTTCAGCAGCGAAGTCAGGCACGGCTAATTCGATTTGACGAGCAAGTAGTGATGACCGCGCCAGAAAACGCACTAAACAAAACACTTTGGGGGAAGTTCAAAACGCCCCTCTCGCCCGACGACGATGCAGAGTTTTTGCTTAAACTTAAATTGCTCTCCTACGATGGAGATGGTGGCATTTTTCCAACAGTGAGCGGCGTGTTAATGGCTGCGGAAAAGCCGCATGAGTTCATCACGAACGCCTTTATCCAAGCCGTGGCATACAGAGGTGAAGAACGCAATGCCGCTTACCAATTGGACGCAAAAGATATTGTCGGCACCTTGGACACTCAGATTGCCGCCGCATATCAATTTGTGGAACGAAATATGCAAATTTATGCCGTTAAAGAACCAGCCCGCCGAGACATTCCACAATTCGCAATGAATGCCGTTTTTGAGGCATTGGTAAATGCGGTCGCGCATCGAGATTATTCCATTCAAAGTTCAAAAGTCCGCTTGCATCTCTTTGCTGACCGTTTGGAAGTTTTCTCCCCCGGCACAATCACGAATACCATGACGCTCGACAGTCTCCCGCTGCGTCAGTCCGCCCGAAATGAATTGCTTGCAAGTTTGCTTGCACGCTGTCCGTTAGACATTGGAAGTTACACTGGAAAGCGAGAGTTCCTAATGGATAAGCGCGGCGAAGGAGTCCCCATTATTTTATCCGAAAGCGAAAAACTCTCTGGCCGCCGTCCTGAATACCGCCTGATAGATAACGCCGAACTTCTCTTAACCATTTTTGCCGCGAAGCCGCCGCAGTAAATCGAACCATAGCCAATCACCAGTAGTTGAACCTAAAAACGGCAGTTAATGCGGGCGGTTTTGCGCAATCCTTTGGTCGTCTGCGGCTTGTGCTTTCGCTCCACGCACCGCAAGGTGCGCGTCGGGAAAGCGAAACCGCATCCGCCTCAAAATCTTGCGCAAACCCATCCCGCTGAACTGCCGTTCTTAGGTTGAAACAAACTGGTAGCAAACAAGCCAAGAAGGGCGCGTCTTGCAGCGACGCCACTGAGAACGCTGGTGTCTCGTCGGCATGTCGCTACACGCTGCCATCGCCTCCGGCGACGCTTCGGGCGGGCGGGCGGGGCACCGCGAGCCACTTTGCTCCATGCCAGCGAGACGCTGGCGTTCTCAGTAGCGTCCCTGCGCGACGGAAACCACCACTTCGCCTCAACGAATAGCGACTAAAAGTAGCCAAGCCGCGCCCCGTGCCGTGACACGGGCGTCTCGTCCGTGCTTCCGATGCTCCACCTACGTCGTCTCGCCCGTCGCCCCGAAAAAAACCTTGCGAAATCTCAATGCCCTGCGCACCTTCCGCGCCTTTATCAAATTGCCGTCCGCTCCCAAATGACCGCCCGCCCGACAACAACGCACCACGCGCCGCGCACCGGATTCACTTTGCGGTCTCCGCTGCCTTCGCTGCCGCGCCGTGTCCGCGACGTTCACGAGGGCGACCTCCGCCGAAGCATCGGGCTTCCCGCCAAACGCCAGTTCCCCAGCGCAGCAAGGTTCCCCGCCGAACAACGCTGCCCGCCTGTGTCGCACCAGTCGTTATCGCTTCCTCTCCCAACGACATTTCACTTAACCCGCGAACCAACATGAACGCCACATTGATGAAACGCTTTTTTCGGGTCATTCACAACGGCACCAGTGCCGACGTGGAAGGCATCTGCCGTCGCGTGGTCGAAGACGAACGCCGTCAAGGACACACGCAAATCGCCCATGACTTGGAGCGCATTCTCGAAGAAAA
>JAITPT010000131.1 GCA_031289285.1 Puniceicoccales bacterium | reverse complement strand
CCCCCCGCGCCCCCCCCCCCCCCCCCCCCCCGCCCCGGCACTCCAACCCCCCCCGGCGCCCAACGGAAACAGGGACAGGTCCGTTTTTGCGGGTCCGTTTTTGCGTTTTTGGGGTCTGTTTTGTGGGTGCGCAGTTTTTCTATGAGAAGAGCGAAGAGATTGGGGGATAGGGGGATGGGCTACATTTCTCCCAGTAGGGCTTTCATGTCGGCGAGCGAGACTTTGCCGGAGGGGGCAGTGATGTTTTCGAGGGCGAGGGCGCTGTTGGCGGCGTCGCTGGCCTCGAAGAGGTCGCGCAGGAGGGCGGCTTTTTCGCGCTGGATGTCGGCGACACGCTCTTCAACAGTTCCGGCGGCGACAAGGCGCAAGCTCGTTACTACCCGTTTTTGGCCGATGCGGTGGGCGCGACCAGCAGCCTGCGCCTCGGCGGCAGGGTTCCACCACGGGTCAAAATGCACGACGATGTCCGCGCCAGTGAGGTTGAGGCCGACACCTCCAGCCTTGAGCGAAATCAAAAACACGGGAATCGAAGCGTCAGCGTTGAAGCGGTCACATTCGGCCTGCCTGTCACGGGTGGTGCCGTCTATGTGGCAAGTCTTGATGCTCTCGGCAGCAAGGTCGGCGCGGAGTATTCGCAGAACTTGCGCAAATTGGGAAAAGACAAGGAGCCGGTGTCCGCCGCCGACCGCCTCGTCCAGCAACTCGCGCAAGGCGCGAAACTTTGCGGAGTCGGCGGCGGCGAGTTCGGGTTTCAACAGGCGCGGTTCGGCGCAGATTTGCCGCAGACGCAAGAGATGGGTGAAGGCGCAAAGTCTGACGCGGGCTTCGGCGGCACCCGACATTTCAAGCTCAAAAATCTCGGCGCGGGCGCGGGCGAGCCAGTCGGTGTAGAGGGTGGCTTGGGCGTCTTCGAGGGAGACGCAGAGGGTCTGCTCGATTTTTGCGGGTAACTCTGGCGCGACAGTTTGTTTGGCGCGACGGAGGATGTAGGGGGCAGCTTTTTGGCGGGCGCGCACGTCGAGGCGCAACCGCCGCCCGCGCTCGTGCGCGGTGTCGCCAGCGGGGTCGGGCAGGTAGCCGGGCATGATAAAGGCGAAGAGCGAGCGCAGGTCGTCGAGGCTGTTTTCCACAGGCGTGCCCGTGAGGGCAAAACGCGAGCGGGCGTCGAGCGAGCGCAGACCGCGGGCGTTGAGACTGCGGGCGTTCTTGATGTGCTGGGCTTCATCGGCGATGAGTGCCGCCCAGCGGCGCGAGCGAAACAGGTCGAGGTCGCGGGCGATTGTGCCGTAGCTGGTGACGACAATTCCCGCGCTCGGCCACGCGGCGGTGTCGTGCGGGCGTTGTGCTCCGTGGTGGCGTTGCGCGGGCATGTCGGGCGTGAAACGGGCGGCTTCGCGTAGCCAGTTTTCGACAAGTGCGGCGGGGCAGACGACGAGCGCGGGCGCGTCTTTTGACGCCGCTTCCAAAAACGCAAGTGCCTGCGCGGTTTTGCCGAGGCCCATCTCGTCGGCGAGGACGCCGCCGAGCCGATTGCCCCAGAGGTGCCAGAGCCACGCGGCACCGATTTGCTGGTAAAGGCGCAGGCGCGTCCAGAGCGTCGCTGCGCACGGAGGTTGGCGGAGTGCGCCCGGGTTGCGCAGGGCTGCGCTACGTGCCGCCCATTCCGCTGGCGGTGTGAACGGGACGGCGAGTGTTTCGAGGGTGTTCTCGAGGTCGGCGAGGTCGGCGGCGGCGAGGCGGCGCGTGAGGCGGGGCAGGGGGGCGGCGGCGGTGGCAGAGCCGGTGTCCTCGGCAAACTGGCGCGACAGTGCCTCCGCCGCCGCGAGCGTTTCTGGCGGCAGCAGGGCGATTTTGCCGTCGGGCGTCTCGGCGTAAAATTGCCCGCGAGCGAGTGCCGCGCCGAGGATGTTTTCTGGAATGCCGCCAGTGTCGAGGCTGGCGGAAAAGTCGAAACCGCCGCTTGGATTTGCGACGGCGTTGGCGCGGAGTTTTGCGGTGGCGACGCGGGCGGTCCGCTGGAAAAACTCTGGTGCAAAATGGGCGCGAAACTTTTTGCGAAGTGTCTCGCCGTGGGTGGCGAGAAAGTTCAGGACGGCGTGTTTGCCGAGCAAACGCCAAGTGCGGCTGAGCACATCGAGTTGGAAATTGTTTCGTTTGAGCAGGTCAATTGCATCGGCGCGGAGCGGGTGGTCGCCAGCGGGGATTTGTGCGCCGAGGTATTGCGCGGAGCCGTCTATGCGGAGAAAAAAACCGCCGGCGGGCGCGGTTTCGGGATTGCCAATCTGTGTCATGTGTCTCGAAAAAACGCCGCAATACGCAGCCCCTCGCAATTCAAAATTGCGGGATGTGCCCTGCCGCATACAGCGGATAAATAAGGACATTCGGGAGCAGACCGAAGTTTTCAAGCGAACACCTAACTCCGTAGGGCGATTTTTTCTCCGACAAAAATAAATGCAAACTCTGCATCGCACCTCTTCTGCCCGACTTTATTTCCACTGGAACAACATCTGCGCCTCGCTGGACCAAGTAGTCCACCTCGGCGTTACTTCCGCGCTCTTCACGTTGCCAATAAAAGAGTTGCGCTGGGTTCCCTGCCGCCGCCGTTTTGAGCAACTCCAAGCCGGCAAACAAATCCGCAAGCGCACCTTTGTTGATTTGCCCCAAAGTGTCTTCGTCAAATATTTCGGAAGCATCCAAGTTTAGAAATCGTTGGAAAACGCCTGTGTCAAAAATCAAATATTTTCGGAACTTTGTGTTTTGTTCTGCGGCAAGCGGAAGCCCGTTGCCCGATGTGTGCGTGACTGGGTGAATCAGCCCCGCCATTTCCAATAAGTCCACGCACTCTTTTATCTGCGTATGGTTGGATGTTTCCGACGCACGGTTATACACAAATTTGTTTCCAATTTGTCGCATGACCGAGGCCAGCACCTCGCGCAAACGCGGCGCAGGGACACGGGCTTTGTATTTTGCGAAGTCGTCAAAAATGGAAATTAACAGGTCGTCTAAAATACGTCGGCAATCGGTCAACGAGTTATTTTGCGCGTATGCGGCGACTACCTCTGGCATTCCACCAATAAAGATAAAACGCACGAATTGACGGATACATTTTTGATGCACGGCGTCGGAAAATGGGTGTTCGGGCGAGGCATTTTTAAGGGCGTCGGCGAGAAGATTTTCGCCGGTGGCGCGGAGGTATTCGTCGAAGGAAAACGGAAACATGAAGAGCGAGCGCACACGCCCGACGCCAAATGACGGGAGTTCGCGGAGAGCGAATTCGAGGAGGGAGCCAGCGGCGACAAGGTGCAATTCTGGCATTTGTTCATAAAAGTAGCGAAGTGCGGAAATCGCCGCAGGGCAGCTTTGTATCTCGTCGAAGAAGAGCAGTGTGCGCCCAGGGACGATGGGGATGTTGCAGAGAACGGAAAGCTCGTCGCAGATTTGGCGGGGCGTCATGTCGCGTGCGAAAACCTCTCGAAAGCTCCGTTTTTCATCAAGGTTGACCTCGGCAAAAAACTCGAAATGGCGTCCAAGTTGGCGAACGGACGAGGATTTGCCGACCTGCCGTGCCCCGCGAAGCAGGAGCGGCTTGCGGTTTGGGGCGAGTTTCCATGAAAGTAACTCGCTGTCTATGCGTCGTTTAATGTAGTTTTGTTGCATGATGTTGTTCTTTTGTCGCACGGGTAAAATGAAAAAAGTGGCACCGAAGAAGGTGTCGTTTTTGCAAAATGTCGAGGCAGACACTGGGCATTTTCTGCAAAATGTCAAGGCGAACGCGCCAAAGCGAACGCCGCTACGGCAGACTTGGCAGCCTGCGTTACGTTCGCCGCTGCTCGCTGCTGTTTGCCGTCGCTTGCCTCTTCACGCTGCGACGCACACCAGCAGCGTGTGTCCGCCGAAGCCGACGCCATTGATTTCTCGTTCGACCTCGAAGCCGCTGCGTTCCAAGCGGCCCAGCAGGGCGGCTGCGCGAAAGAAGCGGCTGTTTCCGTTGGCGAGGCAGGTGAAATACAGCGAGAAGGCGTTCAACACAGCCGCGCCCGTCTCGAAGGTTTGGCGGTCGCAAAACGGTTCCAAAATGCACACCCGCGCCGAGGGTTTCAGGGCGCGGCGGATGCGGTGCAAAATCCGCTCGACCTGTTCCTCCGAGAAACAATCCAAGAACTGGCTCATCCACCACACGTCCGCCTCGCCGGGCAAATCGCCATCGCCGAGGATGTCCAGCCCGATGCCGTCGATGCGCTCGCCGTTTGGCGCGGCGGCGGTTTCCTTTTTCAACAACGCCACCTGTTGCGGCAAATCCAGCACCGTCACGCGCACATCGGGGTCGTGCGCCACGCAGCGCAACGCCCAGCGTCCCGTGTTGCCGCCGACATCGTAAATGAGCGCGGGCTTGTATTGGAAAACGTGCGCGAGCGCTGGCCCAAACGCTCAGTCGGAGTAAAAATGGTCGAACGCAAACCAGCTTGTTTTTGCTGGTTCG
>JAITPT010000165.1 GCA_031289285.1 Puniceicoccales bacterium | reverse complement strand
TTCAGAATGACCCCATTTTTTTTAATGAAAATGGAAGTGAAGAACTTTCTCTTATTGTTAAGTTTGTGAAACATTTCTTCGTGTTAACATGGGGGGGGCGGGGGGGGGGGGGGGGGGGTGTTGGGGGGGGGTGGGTGGGGGGGGGGGGGGCGAAAGACTAAGTTTTACCACAAAGGGCACAAAGGATGACACAAGGGACACAAAGTTTTTTTTGAAAATTTGAGTTCGGGGTTTTTTGGAGTCACTCGATACCCAGCCTTTCCTCGCCCAATTCACACCCAACCCTCGCACAATCCTCGCCCAATTCACCACGCCCAACCTTCACTTCCTTTGTGCCCCTTGTGAAAACCTTTGTGTCCTTTGTGGTAAAACCTGTTCTCCCGCCCGCTGCCCCGCCGCCCGCCGCCCTGCCTCTGCCTCGACGCGGCAGAAGATTTTTTCACCGTTGCCCGCGCCGCCGTTTCGCATAGACAGGCGTGTTTTCCAAGCAATGAACATCCACGAATACCAAGCCAAAGAACTCTTCGCCGAATACGGCGTTGCCACACCCAAAGGTTTTCCCGCCAAAATCCCCGCCGAGTTTGACGTCGCCCTCGCGAACTTCCCCGAAGGAGTCGTCGTCGTGAAGTCGCAAATCCACGCTGGCGGTCGCGGGAAAGGCACCTTCACGAACGGTTACCAAGGTGGCGTCAAGGTCGCCAAAACGAAGGCCGACGCCCGCGCTGCCGCCGAAGCCATGCTCGGCAACACGCTCGTCACGAAGCAAACTGGCCCCGCAGGCCGCAAGGTGCAGACGGTCTATTTCGACACCGCCTCTGCCATCAAAAAGGAGTATTACCTCGCCATTCTTCTCGACCGCGCCACGGCGCAGCCCGTCATCGTCGCCTCGACGGAGGGCGGCATGTCTATTGAGGAAGTCGCTGCCAACACGCCGGAAAAAATCGTCAAGGTGCGCGTTGACCCCGCGCTCGGCCTGCAAGATTACCAAAAACGCCAGCTTGCGTTTGCCCTCGGTTTCAAGGGCGACCTGCTCAAGCAATTCGGTAAACTCATCGCCGGTCTCTACAATCTGTTTTGGGAAAAAGACTGTTCGATGGTCGAAATCAACCCGCTCGCCACGACGAACGACGACCATCTCATCGCGCTCGACGCGAAGGTGGGCTTCGACGACAACGCGCTTTTTCGCCACCCCGAAATCGTCGCCCTGCGCGACCTCAACGAGGAAGACCCCAAGGAGGTCGAGGCGTCCAAGTTTGGTCTCAACTACATCGCGCTTGACGGCAGCATCGCCTGTTTGGTCAACGGTGCGGGTCTTGCGATGTCCACGATGGACATCATCAAACATTTTGGCGGCAACCCTGCGAACTTCCTTGATGTCGGCGGTGGTGCCTCGAAGGAGGCGGTCTCGGCGGCGTTCAAAATCATCCTTAGCGACAAAAATGTGAAAGGGATTTTGGTGAACATTTTTGGTGGCATCATGGATTGTGATGTGATTGCGCAGGGCATCGTCGCCGCTGTGCGTGAGACGGGTCTGCAATTGCCGCTTGTGGTGCGTTTGGAGGGCAACAACGCCGCCAACGGCAAAAAAACGCTTGATGCCGCCGCCGCCGACCTCCCCTCGCTTGTCTCTGGCGACAGCATGGCCGACGCCGCCCAAAAAATCGTCAAGCTCGCCGCATAAGCCGCGCCTTACGTAAGCCGCGCCCGCGAACCGCAGTGCGTGAACCGCACCGTGTGGACTGCGGCGTGTGAACCGCGCCGTGCGCCGCACGAACCGCAGACTGCAGACTGCCAAGTCGGCTTTGTCCTGCGGGGGGGCAAGTCTGCCCGTATCGCAGACTGCCATACCAAGTCTGCTCCGTCCTGCGGGGCTGCCAAGTCTGCTTCGCTGTGTTCCAAGCAGACTTCGCGTCTGCGATACGGGCGCGGCGGGCGACGCCGCTGCACAGATAAGCTCAGACCCGCAGCTTGCCGAGGCATCCTGCGGGTGTTTGCGGGGGGGGGGCAAAATCTTTAGTCTGGTAAATTATTCGGAGCGAGGGAGTGGGAGAAGAGGGGGAGGGGGAAGGGGAAATAAGTATCTGCTTCTCAAACATGCTATAAATCATGAACTTGCGCTGCAATTAAAATTTGGCTCATTTATTGCCCTCAAATTAAAAGGCAGCCATTTTTTTATTTGACTCTACGCGATCTGTGCGGTTTTTCCTCACTCCGTCCGCGACAAGTTTGACGCGAAACGCGCACACCCGACATCAATCACCACCATCCGACAACCCGGAAATTTCGCCCCTGCTGAGCGTTGTCTCGAATAAAAAGGCAGCCATTTTTTTATTTGACTCTACGCGATCTGTGCGGTTTTTCCTCACTCCGCCGGCGACAAGTTTGACGCGAAACGCGCACATCCGACATCAACCACCACCATCCGACAACCCGAAAATTTCGCCCCTGCTGGAGCGTTGTCTCGAATAAAAAGGCAGCCATTTTTTTATTTTGTTTTTTCGCACATAGGCGGAACTTTTCCAGCAACTGCCTGTTTTTCCGAAACGCTATGACAACCTCAGCTCTTCCGAGTTTTTTCCTGCTCTCACTTTCACTCTTTTTCCCGTTTGCCGAGTCCGCCGTTGCCGCACCCGCCGAGGCATCTGCCGCTGTCGCTGCTGTGCCCGCCGAGTCTGCGCCGCTGCGCATCTCGCTTCGGCAGCGGGTAACGTCCGATTGGAAAGAGGACAAGCCCGGCCTCATGCTCGTTAGCCGCGTCGAGGATTGGAAACCCGCCGAAACCGCCATCATCGTTTGCGATATGTGGGACAAACATTGGTGTACCAATTGCACCGCCCGCGTCGCCGAAATGGCACACGCACTCGATGCCACACTCGCCGCCGCCCGCGAAAAAGGCGTCCTCATCGTCCATGCGCCGAGCGAGTGTATGGGTGCCTACGCCGACGCACCGCAACGCGCCGTCGCCCTTAAATATAGCCGTCTCGCGCAGACCCGTGAGGTCGCCCAAAGCGGGCAGCCGCTTGCCTCAGAAAAAGGACGCCATTTCCCTATTGACGCCAACGACGGTGGCTGCGATTGCCCGAAAAAATGCAAAGTTGGCTATATCTGGAAAAAAGAAATCCCCACTATCCGCATCGCGCCGCAGGACATTATCAGCGATTCCGGCAACGAGTTGTATCACCTTTTTCGCGAGCGCGGTGTCAAGAATGTCGTCCTCACGGGTGTTGCGACAAACATGTGTATCATGGCGCGTCCCTTCGGTCTTCGCGTGATGAAACGTGCCGGTTTTAACGTGGCGTTGATGCGCGATATGACCGACGTGATGTATAACCCCGCCCGCCCGCCCCGCGTGAACCATTTCTCCGGCCTCGATCTTATGGTAGAATACATCGAATCGTATGTTTGCCCGACATTGGTTTCTTCTGATTTCACTGGCAAAAAACAATTCCGTTTCAAAGAAGACACCCGCAAACGCATTGCATTTTTGATGGCAGAAGGCGAGTATCACGCCAACCAGCGGCTTCCCGAATTTGCCCGCGAACTCGTCTTGAAAAATTACTCCTGCGACTTCGCAATCGGTGTCCCTAAGATGAACGGCCCCGGGCGCCATAATCTCGAAAATTTGCAAATCCTCGAAGACGCAAATCTCGCTGTTTTATTTGTGCGCCGTCGCGCGCTCCCTCCCGAAAAAATGGCACTGGTAAAAAACTATTTTGCAAGCGGACGTCCCGTGCTCGGATTGCGCACTTCGACGGTCGCGTTTGACGCCGCTGGAACTGTCCCAAAAAGTGGCGGAAATGTTCGCGCTGCTGGCGGGAAGGTCGCACCAGAACTTGTTCAATGGAAAGAGCTTGACCGCGACATCTGGGGCGGCAATTACAAAGGTCACTACGAGCATAGAAAAGACGGCACCGACATCACTATTTTGGCCGGCGCGGAGAACCACCCGTTGCTCAAAGGTGTGACGCCTTTTAACAGTCTAAACTGGCTCTACAAGAACGCTCCTTTGCGCTCGACGAAGGCACGTGTGCTTTTACAAGGCTGGAACCCCAAACGCCCGCCCGAACCTGTGTTTTGGACAAACGGCGACAACGTTATTTATACATCGCTTGGACATTGGCGGGATTGGGATATTCCAAGTTTCAAAAACCTCATGTTTAACAGCGTAAATTATTTGCTGAAACAACCGTAAATAAAAAAACAGCGGCGGAAATTCCCGCCGCCGTCGTCTCAGTGTTTGCCGCCAAAAACCTCCGGCGCGGCTGCGTTGCCGCCACGGGTTTTATGGTATTGTCCAGTGGCGTGGTCACGTTCGTATTTCGTGAAACCAAGACGCGAAAGTTTTTCGCTGTCGTTTAACTCGGAGCGGACGCGCCGCTCATTGTGTTGCCCCGAAAGATAGGGTGCTTGGTGGACACGCCGGACGGCTTGCGCGGTGAGCGGGTGCGCGGTCAGGGCGGGGTCGCTGGCACTTTGTTCGACCTCAAAAATATCGCCGTCGGTGCCGTCGGCGTTCACGGTTTGGTAAGTGTAGAGTGGCATGGTGTGTGCGGGAGTTGGCGCAAATGAAAAGCCGCCGCACCGTCCATTGCGAGTTAAAAACAGCAGGAACGCAAGTGCGCCTGCCGCCGTGTTTTCCTATCGCAAAGACGCAAAAGCATGTGTATGCAACGCCCCTTCAGTTTTCATTTTTTTGAAAAACATGGCAAAAATACTGCTCACCACCACATCGTTTCAAGACACGCCCGGGCCACACCTTGAGAGGCTCGCGGCGTCTGGCCACGAGGTCGTCCACGAACGCGGACCGCTCTCCGAAGCACGAATGCTCGAACTCGCAGGTAGCTTCGACGCCTTTCTCTGCGGCGACGACGCCATCACGCGCGCCGTCATCGAGAAGTCGCTCCCGCGCCTGCGCATCATCGCCAAATACGGCATCGGCCTCGACAAAATCGACGTCGCCGCCGCTACCGCGAACAAAATTGCGGTGACGTTCACGCCCGGGGTCAACCACACGACGGTCGCCGAACACGCCTTCGGGTTGTTGCTCACGCTCGCCAAGGAACTCGATTTCCACATCGCGGAAACAAAGGCCGGACGTTGGTCGCGGCACACGGGAAGCGAGCTTGCGGGGAAGACGCTGGGCATTGTCGGCTTGGGGCGCATCGGCAAAGAAATGGCCATCCGCGCCGCTGCGTTTGGGATGCCTTGTCTCGGCTTCGACACGTTTTGGGACGACGCATTTGCCCGCAAAAAAACGCACAAAGTCAAGCGCGTTCGCAAACTCGAAAGTCTGCTCGCCAAAAGCGACATCGTGACGCTTCACGCAAATCTCACCGACGAGACACGCAATCTCATTGACAAAAAACGGCTGAAAAAAATGTCGCCCAGCGCGTTGCTTATTAACTGCGGGCGCGGGGAACTCGTTGACGGTATCGCCGTCGCCAACGCGCTGCAAAAGGGAACACTCGGCGGCTATGGTGCCGACGTTTTGGACATCGAACCGCCGCCGCCCGACCACCCGTTGCTGCGCGCACCTCGGTGCGTTATCACGCCGCACATCGGTTCGCGCACCCACGAGAGTGTGCAACGTCAGGCCGGAATGGCACTCGACAACCTGCTGCTTTTCCTCGACGGCAAACCGCCGCTGGCACAGGCAAACAAGTTTTAAGAAAACGATGTTAACCCGAAAACGGTGCATGGGCGGGCGGTAGTGCCGCGCCGCCCGCCGTTTCGACCTCACACTCCGCCATGCTCGCAATAACAGTCGTTTCGTCCCCTTTTGTGTTGCCGCCGATGCTTGACTTCGGGGCGACTTTTTTTGCCGCGCTTTCCGGCGCGTTTGTCGCCGTGCGGCGCGGTTATGACATTGTGGGGATTTTTTTCATCGCCGCGCTCACTGCCCTCGGCGGGGCGGTTTTGCGCGATGACATCATGCTCCTATGCGGCCCCTCGGTAGTCATCACCGAGCCAAATTATCTGGTAATCGTCCTTTTCGCGACTATTGCGGGGGTGCTCCTGCGCAGCCGCTTGGCCAAACTCGGGCGGATTGTCTCGGTGGCGGACGCCGTCGCGCTGGCGGCCTACGCCATGCTGGGGGTTACTAAAGCGCTTGCGGCGGGGCTGCCCGCCACGGGGGCGATTTTGACGGGCGTCTTGAATGCGGTCGGCGGTGGTATCTTGCGCGACATCTGCGCTGGCGAGGCACCGATGATTTTCCGCCCCGGGGAGTTTTACGCGCTTGTGGCGTTTCTCGGCACAACGCTTTACACTGTGTTGGCGCCTTGGGAGATAATGACTGTGCCGCAAACTGCTTACCTGTGCCTATTTATCATGCTCACCCTGCGTCTGCTCACAATCGCCTATCATTGGCGCACCAAAGCCTTCGCCGCACTCGAAACCGAAAAAAATATCTCCGCACAAGATACTACGCAAGAGGGTGATGCGAAGACACGCCACTGATACAAGTGAACTGACATCAGATAAGCGCAGTGTTTTGAGAGGTGAGGGCAGGAGCGTGTCGTTTTTGCGCCTACCCAAGGCATGTCAAGTGAAAAAAGGTCTGTCCCTTTTTCGGACTCTTACAACGCAGCAAACATTTTGACCGTTTGCCGCACTTGAATAAAAAGGCAGCCATTTTTTTCGTTTGACTTCAAAATAACTTGTGTTCGTTAGACTCTCGCTCCGCACACAGCGGGATTATCCTAAAAAACGGCAGTTGGGGGGGAAGTATTGCAAGAAGATGTTGTGTCAGCTGCGCTTGGTGGATTTGTGAAGGCGCACCTGTTGGTGCGTCGAACAAAGCCAACAAGTGCAGATGCCATAGCAGCTTCCGCAAGACGAGCCGACTCAACTGCCGTTTTTAGGATTATAGTGCGGGGCTTCGGCACCGGTGCTCCCACTCGAAATAGCGAGGAACCAAAAAAAGGGTCTGTCCCTTTTTGCGCTTTTTGCGTTTTTGATAGCGGGCGCGGGCGTGATAGCGGAATTGGCGAGGTCAGACCTTGGTTTTTTTGGCGGGCTTGGAGTTTCCTCCTTGCTTGGGCGAGGCAGGTTGGGCATTTGCCTCGGTGGCAGGCTTATAGTTGGGGCCAAGGTGAGTTTTGATTTCGGGGATAAGGGCGTCCGCCCAGATGTTGTAACCCCACTCGCCGGGATGTAGAAACTCCCTGTCCCTCATAACACCCTTGCGACCCCAGCCGTTAGCGTCGAGAAACGATTTGTTGATGTCTTTATAGAATACGCGGTTATTGTCGGCAAACTTAGCGATGAGCGCGTTGATTTCTTCGTTTTTCTTGCGAAAGGGGTGTTCTGGGCTGATGTCTCGGGGGAAGATAGCGAAGAGAAGTATCTTTGCGCGGGTGCGGCTTTGTAACTCGGTGATGATGGCTTTGACACCGCTGGCCACTCGCTGAGCTTCGATGTTGGCATGGCTGTGCCCCGTGTCGTTGGTGCCAATCAAGAGGATAATAAGTTTGGGGTTCGTCTTGCTGCTGAGGTTGCCGTTTTTCAAGCGCCAGAGGACGTGGCCAGTCTGGTCGCCGCCGATGCCAAAGTTAGCGGGGCGGTAGGGGGCAAGCCTTTTGGCCCAAACGTCTTTTCCGTGCCACTCCCAATAGTGAGTGATAGAGTCGCCGATAAACATCACGTCGAAACCGCCTTCCTTTGCGCGTTGGTTGAGTATTTTCTGCCGCTCCGCCCATGATCGGTCGTTATTACGCGACTCGGCCTTGGGGATACCGGAAAGGGGCTTGGGCTTGGCAGCTGGGGCGGCAGCAGTTTTGGGTGCTTTGGGGGGAGCAGCAGACAACGTGGCGGCACCTTGCGTGGCAAGTGCGATTGCGGCGACAAAAAATGCCGCCCTGACGGAATGGGTGATTAGTGACATAGCAAAGGAGACATGGGTTTTACGAGGCGGTTCCTGCTATTTTCACGCACTTTTTCAAATACTACAAGAATTTCTATGGCAACACCTAAGCCCCAATTCTTCACAGGATGATGCGGTGAACAACTGTTGATGAACTCGCAAACTGCGCGGGTGGTGCGGGGGATTTGGGGCCAGTCAAAAAAGCGATGTCAAAGGAAAAAGGGTCTGTCCCTTTTTTCCATTTTTACATCCAGCCCGCCAATTCTTCAC
>JAITPT010000080.1 GCA_031289285.1 Puniceicoccales bacterium | reverse complement strand
GACGGTCTTTTTGCCGTCGGCGGCTTGGGTTGACTTCTGGGGGAAACGGATGCCGTCAACAATAATTTCGCCCTCGTCAGTCTGGACGAGGCGTTTGTCTTCGGCGGTTCCTTCGCGGTAAATTTCTTGGCGCAGGAGGGCGTAGGTGGAGCGGTCGAAGTAGCGTTTCGCGTGCAAGCCGCCAGCGAATTTGTAGTCGAGCGTATAGGTGTATTTGGCAAGGTCTTTGAGGTATTGCTCGCCGGAGTAGGTGACGCTGCCTCGGGGCGGCGCGGCGAAGAAGCCCATGTCAAGCTCGTAGAGGTCGGCGTAGAGGTTTTTCTCTTCCGGCGAGAAGGAGCGCAGACCTTGCTGGCGGTTGGGCTGGACGGTTTTTTCAAAGCCTTCCAAGCCGTTGTAGGCACTTATGCGCTCGGTCGAGTAGTCGCCGAAGAGGCGGTATTCGCGGCGCTTGCAGGGGGCTTTGTAGTCTTTTTGAAAGTAGCTTTTTTTGCCGTCAGCTTCGATATACGTGGCCTCAAAGGAGAGGCTTTTGACGGCTTTCAGGGCGGCTTCGGTGCCGACACGGGCACGCGCCTTGGTGATAACTTCGTCGGCGGTGACGGCTTGGGCAGAGACGACGCTGGCGCATAGGCAGCCGAGCGAGAGGAGAGAGAGCGGGAAACGCATGGTTAGTGATGTGTGTTTGATGTGTGTGTTTTTTTGTGAAAGAGGAAAAACAGGGGTGGCAGGAAAGCAGCAGCGCAGGCGCGGGCAAGCACAAACATTGTTGTTACGCGGGGGGCGTTACGCGGCTGGGGCGCGGCCCAAGACGAGGTCGAGGACGTAGGGCAAGATGCCGCCAGCGCGGTAGTAGGCGATTTCGACTGGCGTGTCTAAGCGCACGATGACGGGGATGTCGAAGGGCGGGCGGGCGTTGGAGATGCCAGCGCGCACGCGGAGCACGGCGTCTTGGCCCGGGCGGATGGCGTCGGAGAGGCCAAGCACATCGTAGGTGACGTTGGCGAGGGCTTTGACGGAATCGTAGTCGGCCTTGTGTTTGAAAGTGAGCGGCAAGACGCCCATGCCAGCGAGGTTGGAGCGGTGGATGCGCTCAAAAGATTTTGCGAGCACGGCCTTCACGCCGAGCAGCCGTGTGCCCTTCGCCGCCCAGTCGCGCGAGGAACCCATGCCGTAGTCTTCGCCGCCGATGACGAGCAGGGGCACGCCCTTGGCGCGGTATTTCTCGGCAGCGTCGAATATCGCTTCGACGGGGCCGGTGGCGTCGTCGGCGAAGCAGCGCGTCAGGCCGCCTTCTACGCCGGGGAGCATGAGGTTTTTTATGCGCACGTTGGCGAATGTGCCGCGCGTCATCACGCGGTCGTTGCCGCGCCGCGAGCCGTAGGAATTGAAGTCGGCGGGGGCGACGCCGTGCTCGGCGAGGTAGTGCCCAGCGGGGCTGCCAGTCTTAATGGCACCGGCGGGCGAGATGTGGTCGGTCGTCACGGAGTCGCCGAAGACGCCGAGCGGGCGTGCGCCTGTGATGTCGGCGATGCGGGCGGGAGCGGTGTCGCCGAAGAACGGCGGTTCTTGGATGTAGGTGGAGGCGTCGTCCCAAGCGTAGGCGAGGCCGTCTGGCGCGGGGATTTCATTCCAGCGCGGATTTTTTCCGGCGAAGTCCGAGTAGAGTTCGCGGAAGAGCGCGGGCGAGAGTGCGCCGCGCAGTGCCTCGGCGACCTCGGCGTCGGAGGGCCAGATGTCGCGCAGGAAGACGGGAGCGCCGTCGGCGTCTTTGCCAAGCGGCTCGTTCTCGAGGTCAATGTCCACGGTGCCCGCGAGAGCGAACGCGACGACGAGCGGCGGCGACATCAGGAAGTTTGCCTTGATGCTCTGGTGGACCCGCGCCTCAAAGTTGCGGTTGCCAGAGAGCGCGGAGGCAGCGGCGAGGCCGTGCTCGCGCACCGCGTGCTCGATGGCGGAATCGAGCGGGCCGGAGTTGCCGATGCAAGTCGTGCAGCCGTAGCCAACCGTCTGGAAACCGAGTTTATCCAGCTCCGCCTGCAAACCCGTTTTTTCAAGATAAGCAGTGACGACGCGCGAGCCGGGGCCGAGCGAGGTCTTCACGGCGGGGCGCACACGCAGGCCGAGCGCGTTGGCTTTTTGGGCGAGCAAACCAGCGGCGAGCATCACGGAGGGGTTGGAGGTGTTCGTGCAACTCGTGATGGCGGCGATGAGCACCGAGCCGTGCCCCACAGTGTCGGTGGTGCCAGCCTTCGGGCCGTCGGCGAGGACGACGGGGACGGGGCGGGCGTCGCGTGCGTGTGCCGCGCCAAGCAGGGAGACGAGCGTCTCGCGCCAGCTTGTTTTCAACGAATCCAGCTCCACGCGGTCTTGCGGACGGCGCGGGCCAGCGACGGCAGGGCGCACGGTGGCGAGGTCAAGCTCGACGGTCTGCGAGTATTCGGGGACACCCGCCCCCGAGCCGTCGGCGTCGGGGATGCCCCAGAGTTGCTGCGCTTTGAAATACTCCTCCGCGAGGGCGCATTGCGCGGCGTCGCGCCCCGTGTCGCGCAGGTAGGCGATGGTGGTCGCGTCCACGCCGAAGAAGCCGGTGGTCGCGCCGTATTCGGGGGCCATGTTGGCGAGCGTGGCACGGTCGGGCACGGAAAGCGCAGCAGCACCCGGGCCATAAAACTCGACGAATTTTCCGACAACTTTTGTCCGGCGCAAAAGTTCGGTGACGCGCAGCACGATGTCGGTGGCAGTAACGCCGGGGCACGGTGCGCCGCCGAGACGCACCCCAACGACCTCCGGCACAAGGAACGTGACTGGTTGACCAAGCATGGCGGCTTCGGCCTCGATGCCGCCCACGCCCCAGCCGACGATGCCAAGGCCGTTAATCATCGTGGTGTGCGAATCTGTGCCGACCAGCGTGTCGGGCAGCGCAACGCCGTCGCGCACGAAGACGCCCTTGGCGAGATACTCCAAGTTGACTTGGTGAACGATGCCGATGCCGGGCGGGACGACGCGGAAGGTGTCGAAGGCCGATGTGCCCCATTTGAGAAATTGGTAGCGCTCGCGGTTACGGCTGAACTCGAAGGCGAGGTTTTGCCCGAGCGCGTCTGCGCAGCCGGCGGCGTCAACTTGGACGGAGTGGTCAACCACCAAATCAACGGGGACAAGTGGCTCGATGATTTTTGGGTCTTTGCCGAGGCGCACGGCAGCGGAGCGCATGGCGGCGAGATCGGCAAGCAGGGGAACGCCCGTGAAGTCTTGCAAGATGACGCGGGCAACCATGAACGGAACTTCGTAGCTGCCCGGCGCGGTGGCATCCCATTCGGCGAGATTGCGGATGTCGGCCTCGGTGACTTTTTCGCCGTCGCAGTTTCGCAGAAGTGATTCGAGAACGAGGCGGATGGATTGTGGCAGGCGCGGGATTTTTGCGAAACCCGCCTCGTGGAGTGCGGGCAGTGAGTAAAACGCGGCACCGGTCTCGCCGAGTGGGCGGAGTGTTTGGAAAGGATTTGCGCGAGCGGACATACCGTCGAGAAAAAGCAAAAACAGGTTTCTGAAAAGCAAAAGACGGGAAGGAGCCGGCCTTGGGGATGCTTTTTTTTAGACAGTCTAATTTTTTTGTTGCGATGGCGGAGGGTTGTGTTGCAGTATGTGCGCATGGCTTCCACACGTTTCAAAATAACACACGCACACGGCTCGGATGCGGGCACGGGCATAGGCACAGTAGCAACCTACCATTGCATTTCGCGCATTGTC
>JAITPT010000123.1 GCA_031289285.1 Puniceicoccales bacterium | reverse complement strand
GCCCCCGCGCTCGCCCACGCCTCCTCGCCCACGCCGTCTGCTGCCTACCGTCTCGACTGGCGCCTTGCGGGACGTCTCTCTGGCGAACTTTTTCTTTTCGAGGCCGGTGCCTCGCTTGTTGTTCTCAACCTTCGTGCTGCCCGTGTGCGCATCTGGTATGAACGCATCTTGCGCCGCTTCGCTGACAACGCCCCTGTCGCCCAGCAACTTCTCCTGCCGGTCCCCCTCGAGCTTGACCCGCTTGCCTCCAGCGTCCTGCGCGAAGGTCTCGCGACCCTTACCCGCGCCGGTTTCCAAATCGAAGAGTTCGGCAGAAATTTTTTTCGCATCCTCGCCATTCCTGACTGGCTCGGCGACAACGACACTGCGGGGCAAGTGCGCGACATCATCGCCAGCCTTGGCCGCCACACCGGAGAGTTTCAGCGCAAAAACATGGCACACGAGTTGCTCGCAAAACTCGCGGGCGAGCGCGCCGCTGGCGTCGGCAACGCCAAGGAGACCGTCTCCGACGCCCTCGCCACCGACACCGTGCGCGACCTCTTCCTCTGCGGCCAGCCGACGGTCACGCCCGCTGGCAAACCCGTTTTCTTCGAGTTGACACGCGCCGAAATCACCCGCCGTTTTGGCGGATAACTTTTTTTCAAAAACATTGTTGACGCCGACGTTTTTTTTTATGTCCTCCATCTCTGCCGCAGCAACTACGCGGTAACAACCACGTCACAATCACCACTCTTAACTCTCAAAAAACCGTCCCCTCAAACACGACACATCTCCTCCGATGAAAACGACACTCTCACTCTCCGTTCTCGCGCTGTCCGTCCTCGCCGCTGGCTGCACTGGCAATGACTACGGCGCAAAAGCCAAAAGCCCGTGGACCTATGAAGGCTCCAGTGGCAACCCAAACCCGCTCACGCGCGCCGTGACTGATTCCGCCGCTGCCGACCCCGCCGTCGTCGCCGCTGCAAACGCCCCTGTTAAAAAATACAGCTGGGACAAGAACAAGAAGGCCGCCAAGCCCAAGCAGCAAATTGAGGCACCCAACGAACAGGGCCGCCTCGTCGTCACCGAAGCCGACGACGATTACGGCGTGTTCTCTTTCAAGTGCATTGAGAAGCTCGACCCTGCCGAGCTTTACAATGTCAACGACGGGCGCAAAGCCGCCAAGGTGCGCATCGTCAAGATCATTCCCGAGGGAGACAACGTGCTCACCGTCGTCGCCGACCTCCTGCCCAAACAGGAAGAGACGCCGAAGTTTGTTGTCGGCTCCAACCTGAGCTACACGAAGATACAGCAGTAAAACGCGCCTGTATCCGCGCCCCCTTTTCGCGAAAGCGAAACACTTGCGCGGGACGTCCGGCTGCACATGACCTTTCTATAACCATCGTGTCCTTAGCACAAGTGTCCTGTTGCCGACGTTCCGCGCTCTCTTTTTGAACCACGGGCACCGCGCCCACTACGCCGCCGCCGCCGTCGCCCACTACGCCCCGTGCGCCCCGCCCCCCCCCTGACCGCGCCATTTGCGCGTTCTACTGCGGTGTCCGGTCGTGCAGGTCGCGTCCCCAGAGTAGGAATAGCGACCTCTGCAGCGCGGCGAACCAGAAGCCGAACAAGACCACGAACGCCGAAGAGGCGAGTGCGCCTGCGAGAAAACCCGCCAGCACATCGCCCCACTCCGTGTCTTGCCACGGGAGCACCTGCCGCGCATGGCGCGTCGTCTGCATCAACGTCCACACCAGTGCGCTCACCGCGTAGGCGAGCGTGTTGACAAGTGTCACCGCGCCGAGCCACCAACCGTCGCCCTTGAGGTGCAAGCTCGGTCGAAACGCCACCAGCACCAGCGCGGCGGGCAAGAGCAATGTCGCCGACAACCCGAACGGCCCCTCGCGAAGCGCGTCGGCGCACAACGCGCCCACGCCCGTGACGAACAACGCTGGCCCCACCGGAAAATAACGCGCCGCCACGAGCAGCAGTGCGCCGTCGGTGTAGAGCAACACGGCGTGTTCCGAAAACCAAGGTTGGGCGAGACCCGTGAGCGCGACCCAAAGCAGGGCGCACAACAGCCCAGGGAGCCATCTCCAAAACGCTCTCATTGCGCGAAGAACTCCTCCCCGATATATTCCGCCGTGGGCACAAGAATTGTCGCCTCGTCAAGCGAAAAAAGTTGCCGGTGCAGCATGACATCGCCCATGCGGAAAAGCCCATCGGAGGTCTTCGCCAACTCGCCGGTGATTTCGCCCAGCAACAACCCGGGCGGAAAAAGCCCGCCGCTGCCAGAGGTGAAAACGGAAATCCCCGCGCCCGACACAGGAGACTCGTGCTTCGCAGAAAGGTGCGTGATGACGCCTTTGGGCAGGCCAAAGGGACGCCCCGCGAGGCCCTGATAGACGGCGGTGTATTCGTTGCTGCCCTCTACGTTGACGCTGGCGCGGAAGTCTGGGTCGGAGACAAGCTGAACCTCGCAGGTGTGGCGGTGGACACGCGTGACGCGCCCGACGACGCTGTTGCCCGCCACAACGGGCGAGCCGAGGCGCACACCGTCTTTTTCGCCACGCCGCAAGACGAGGCGATTCCACCACGTGTTGATGTCGCGCCGCACCACCCGCGCCACAAGCGTCCGGTAATCGCCATGAGCAGGGAGCGAGTTAAGCAGCGCACGCAGTCGGCGGTTCTCCTCCTCGGTCTGGCGGAGGCGGCTGTTCTCGGCGGTCAAGCCAGCGATTTGGCGCGCCTGCTCGACGTTGGCGCGGACGAGGGCGTCGGCACCGCGGGAGCGTTTTTCCCAATAGACCGCGACGTCGCGCAGGTGCGACTCCGCCGAAAGCACTGGCGCTTGAAATTCGTAAAACCCCTCGCGGGCGATGCGGCGCACCCCCGACGGCAAAAGCCACCAGACCACCAGCCCGACGGCAAGGTAGAGGAACGGTTTCGGGTCTGCGCGTTCGGATGGCGTCACGGGAAATTGCGGTTGGAATTATTGCCCTGTGTCGCGGGGGGGGGTGTCCGAGATGGCGGCAGTGGCGGCAGAGTGGGCACGACGACGGCGACGGCTTAACGCCCGCGCCAGTGGTTGTCCTCAATGAAACGCCCCGTGCCGTTGACCACGGCGCACATGGGGTCGTCGCCGACAAAGACGGGGACGCCGGTGGCGTCGCTGATGAGCTTATCTATGCCGCGCAGCTGGGAACCACCGCCAGCGAGCGCGATGCCCCGCGTGAGGATGTCGCCGGCAAGCTCGGGCGGGCTGTGGTCGAGCGCCTCGCGCACGGCGTCCACGATTTGGTTGAGGTTCTCGCCAATCGCCTCGCGCACCTCCTCGGAGCCGATGCTGAGCGAGTGCGGAAGACCGTTTTTCTCGCGCCCGCGCACCTCCATGCGTAGCTCCTCGTCGAGTTTCACAGCAGAGCCGATACGGATTTTTATTTCCTCAGACATGCGCGGACCGATGTCGAGATTGTAGGCGCGTTTGACGTAGTTCGTGATGCTCGCGTCCAGCTCGTCGCCGCCGACGCGGATACTCTTCGCGTGGACGATGTCGCCGATGGACAAAATGGCGACCTCCGTGGTGCCGCCGCCAATGTCAACAATCATGCTCGCCGCTGACTCGCCCACCGGCAGCCCGATGCCGAGCGCCGAAGCGATAGGCTCCGCAAGCGTCACCGCAACATCTGCGCCAGCGCGTTGAGCGGAGTCGAGGACGGCGCGTTTCTCGACAGGCGTGATGCCGTAAGGAACTGCGATGACAACCGAGAGGTGCGCGAAAAGTGTCTTGCGGGCGACTTTTTCAATGAAGTAGCGCAGCATGTGTTCGCTGATTTCAAAGTCGGCGATGACCCCGTCTTTCATCGGGCGCACGGCGGAAATAGTGCCGGGTGTGCGGCCAAGCATTTTCTTTGCCTCGGCACCGACGGCGATGGGCTTGCGCGTGTCGTTGTGGATGGCGACAACCGAAGGCTCGCGCATGACAATCCCTTTGCCTTTGAGATAGACGAGCGTGTTGGCGGTGCCGAGGTCAATGCCAATGGCGTTAGAGAAAAATCCGAGAACTTTTTTGAACATGGCTGGCGGGAAGAAACGTGGCGAAAAAAAACGCTGGTTGAGCGGGCAATGAGATGACAAGGCAATGCGGGGCTTGTCAAAGTTTTATCGCGGAAACGGCGGTCACCACAGACCATCTTGCCCCACCCACCTTTTACCATGAAAGACCATGTTCCGTTACGGGTGTTTTTTTGGGGGGGGCGGCGGCGGCAGCGGCGGCGACGGTGGCGACGAAAACGGTATCGGCGCTCGGGGCGCGGACTATCTCGAAAGTCGGGCACGGCTTACGTGGCGGCGGTGGCGGCGAAAACGGTATCGGTGCTCGTGCCTCGCTCTGCCTCCGCACTCCACAAAAAGGGTTCCTCGCTACTTTGAGTGGGAACACGGACACTGCCAGCTCCGCATAGGGCAAGATGTGCATAACCGGAGGTGTAGTGCAGCGAAACCTCTGGTAAGTGCCCACCCGTAACAAAGCCCCCGCATGGGGCGAGATGATCAAGTTACCGGATGCGGGAGGTGGGTGTTCCGTTGCAATCTTGTGAATGGCATGTGGTGGGTGCTGCGAGGGAAAACGAGCACTGATGCCGCTTTCGCGGACATCGTAACCTATCGAACCCCAGTATCTTCCGCCGCCTCGAACCCGAATCGAATAATTTACCAGGCTAAATAAGTTATTTGACATGATAAGCCCCACCGAGCATGGAAGGAATGAGCGAGTGTGGGCACCATCCGAGGAAAGGAGAGGAAGAGCCACGTAACCACAACGGGATCGCCCAAAGGCGTTACAATGGGCCGAATAATTTACCAGGCTAAATAAATTATTTGACATGATGAGGAGTCGTCACGAAATAGACGTTGCCGTTTTTGTTTTTTTGCGACCAGTTCAGAGGAATGGAAGACGACACTCAAAACATGATCCTAAGAACGGCAGTTGGAGGGGAAGTATTGCGAGAGCATGTTGCGGCAGCTGCGCTTAGGGCTTTTGTGAAGGCGCACCTGTTGGTGCGTCGAACAAAAGAACTAAGTGCAGATGACGTAACAGGTTCCGCAAGACTCCCCGATTCAACTGCCGTTTTTAGGATGATAGCCCAACGCTACAAAATTATGTCGGAGCATCTGGACGAACACACACGCCGATTATTCGTTGCGTCTGAAGCGAGCGTCTTGGGCTATGGCGGAGTCAGCAAGGTCGCCTGATCCCCCGAACAGCAAAGGGCTTAAGGTGCAATGCGAATTGCCCCCCCTACCCAACAGGCATAAAAGTCACCCCCAGATGAAATGTCCAAAGTGCTCCTAACTCCTCACGATTTTCACGGCGACAGGAACTACACAATCAACCCCTATCTTCCTTAATCCTAAGAACGGCAGTTAATGCGGGCGATTTTGGGCAATCTTTGGGCCGTCTGCGGCTTGCGCTTTCCGCTCCACGCACCACAAGGTGCGTGTAGGGAAAGCGCAAACAGCGTCCGCCTCGAAATCTTGCGCAAACCCTTCCCGCTGAACTGCCATCCTTAGGATTATTTCGTGACGACTTCTTGGTGTTTTTTTGATTTCAGCCACAAGCCGTGCGCCTGCTCGATTTCTTCGGTGTTTTTTGTGCCTTCCCAGATACAGACGGCGTAGCGAAACACGGCCTTTTCAGACGGCTGAAGTTTCAGGGGTTGACGCCAGAGATTGGTCGTCGCGGAGAGATAGGTCATGTGTTTATTGGCGCAGGAATAGGCGAGCATAGGGCGGTGGTTTTTCGGGCAATCAAACATGGCGACGGTCACGGGTTTGCCGTGAAGTTCGCCGACACAGGCAATCCAGCGCGTCTCAGTCAGCTTTTCGGCGACGCGGTCGTAGAGGCCGTCTTCGGGTTTTTTGGCGTCGGGGGCAGCGAAAAAACGTGCCTTGGATTTGGTCAGCGATTGGTCGAAACGCAGGCCGAGACCGTGGTAAAAGTTGCCACCAAGAGTCGTCACTTTTTTGCGTTCCGGCGTGGGCGAAAACTCAGAAGTCCACTCGGTGAGCGTGGCGTCGGGGACGACGCCTGCCCGCAGAGCGATTGTGCGGGTCTCGTTGGCGAGATGTTTGCCAGAGAAGTCGCGCCACTCGAGACGGCAACCCAGCTCGCCACGGGCAGCGGCGGTGGTGGGCGTGGGGTCGGCGGTGGCGGTTGTCAGCGATTCGCGCAAAAAGGTTTCGCGTCCGGGCTTCCCGTTGCGGAACTCCTCCCAAAAGTTCACCCCGTCAATTTTGATGGCAAACATGAGGCCGTGGTGGTGAATGTGGTCGCGGGGCGCGTCTTGCAGGATGTTGCGTCCGGCGGGAGTTGTGAGGATGTCAACGTAGGGTTTGAAAAGCGGTTTCTCCGGTGTGCCATGACGGAAGCGCAGCTGCGCGTCGCCGATAGTAATCGTCGCAACGTCCGTTGCCGTCTGGACAACGGGGATTTTGGAGGGTGCCTGCGCCTTAGCTGGCTCTGCGCAAAGGAGTGCGTCAGCAGTAAAGGCGGCGGCAATGGAAAAAGCAGCGGCAAACGCGGCGGTTTTTAGGGATTTTCTGCGAAAAGCGGAGAAAGAAATCATGCGAAAAAAGACAAGCTTTTCACAGGAAGGTTCCCGCAAGCCGAGAACCGATTGGGGACGACCAAGCGACCAACTTTCGCCCGCCCGCACGAGGAAGGGGACGGGGGCGGAACCGGGCGGGCGGGGCGAGGTAAGGTGAGGTGTGCAGGGTGAGGCTATTTGGGCGATTTGGTCTTAGGCGCTTTGACCTTGGGCGATTTGGCCTTAGGCGTTTCGGCCTTGGGCGATTCGGTGTGGCGGATGATGACGATGTGCCCGTCGGGATCGGCGATGCGGAAACAGTAACCCGTGGGAATCTTGCGGAGTATCTCGCCGTGCTCGTCTTTGATGGCGGAGATGCCGTGTTTTTCGAGATGTTTGAGGTAGTCATCAAGACTTTTGACCTCAAAGGAGAGGCAAGGCTCCGTGTAGCCCGGAATGGGTTTGTAGTGGTTGCTGAATATGGCGTAGAGTTCCTTGGTTAATCGGTATTTGATGAACCAATCGCCGTTGGGATATTCCACGACATCGTCGTTTCGGATGTCGAGAACGTCCCCGTAGAATGCGCGGGTGCGGGCGATGTCTGTCGCCGGATAAGGAACGACCGAGAAGTGCTCGATGTAAGGTTCGTCGTTGTTGTTTTGCATTGGTAGTTTTTGGGGGGAGTGGTGAGTGAAGCACTCACGCTGGCAGGGCGCTGCGGCTTGTCAAGCGAACCTCAACTATCCTTCCGAAAAAATAATTTACCAGGCTAAAT
>JAITPT010000305.1 GCA_031289285.1 Puniceicoccales bacterium | reverse complement strand
AGGCTCGGCTCTCGCGCCTCTTTCCAAATCCCTTCAAACAAAACACCCCCAACTCACTGCCCGACTGACGATGTCGCTGCTCTCTGTTAATGAAGTGTCCGCCAGCTTCGGCGGACCGCTGCTGCTCGACAGCGTCTCGTTCCAAGTCGAGGTCGGCGAACGTCTCGGTTTGCTCGGGCGAAACGGCAGCGGCAAGACAACGCTCCTGCGAATTATCGCTGGCGCACTCGCTCCCGACGCCGGCTCGGTGGACATCCCACGCGCCGCCCGCATCGGCTGGTTGCCACAGGAAATTCCCGCGACACTCGGCGGCTCCGTGGGCGAACTTGTGCTCGAAAGTGCTCAAAAAAATCATGTGGAGCTTTTTGGCGAAAACTTGGGAAAATCTTCCGCAGACGAAATCGCTCACGAAGACGGTTGGGAGGCCGCGTTGACCGCCGAGCAGCTACTCTCGCGTATGGCACTGCCGCCCGACGCACTTTTTGACAACCTCAGCGCGGGCATGAAACGCCGCGCACTCCTCGCCCGCGAACTCGCCGCAAGCCCCGCCCTGCTCATCCTCGACGAACCCACAAACCACCTCGACGCCACCTCCGTCGAATGGCTCGAAGACTTCCTCGCCGCCCGCAAAGAGGCACTCCTGTTCGTCACCCACGACCGGCGTTTTTTGCAGAAAACCGCCACCGCCATCCTCGACCTCGACAGGGGAAAAATCACGCGCTGGGATTGCGATTACCAAAAGTTTCTCGAACGCAAAGAAGCGTGGCTCGAAGCCGAGGCAGCGACCAACGCCGAGTTTGACAAAAAACTCGCCCGCGAAGAAGCGTGGCTGCGCCAAGGCGTGAAAGCCCGCCGTTGCCGCAACGAGGGACGTGTGCGCGCACTGCAAAAACTTCGCGGCGAACACCGCGCCCGCCGCGCCCTGCCCGGGCAGATGCGCGCCTCCGTCACCACCGCCGGACGAAGCGGCGAGAAAGTTGCCGAGGCAGTGAACATCACGCATTTTTGGCCGGGCGCAGAGGCGCGACCGCTCATCCGCGACTTCTCCGTGACCCTCATGCGCGGCGACCGCGTCGGCCTGCTCGGCCCCAATGGCGCGGGCAAAACCACACTCCTGAAAATCCTCCTCGGCGAACTCGCCCCCGCGCAAGGAACCGTCAAACTCGGCTCCAAACTCAGCGTCGCTTATTTTGACCAACTACGCGGGCAAATTGACCCCGCCAAAACCGTCGCCGAAAACCTCTCGGCGGACTCCGACCACGTGACCGTCGGCAACGCACGAAAACACGTCGTCTCGTATTTGGGCGACTTCCTTTTTTCCCCCGACCGCGCCCGCTCGCCCGCCAGCGTGTTGAGCGGCGGCGAACGCAACCGCCTGCTCCTCGCCAAACTTTTTCTCAAACCCGCCAACGTCCTCGTGCTCGACGAACCAACCAACGACCTCGACATCGAGACGCTGGAACTACTGGAAGAGCTTGTCGCCAACTTCGACGGCACCGTCCTCCTCGTCAGCCACGACCGCGCGTTTTTGGACAACGTGACGACAAGTTATCTTGTCTTTGAAGGGGAGGGCGTGGTGCGCGAGTTTGAGGGCGACTACGAGGCGTGGAAAAAAGAGCGCAAAAAAACCGTTTTGCCCGCCGCGAAACCTGCCGCCGAAAAACCGCAAGACCCCGATGTCAAACCGCGCACGGGGCGTGTCCGCAAATTGAGCAACAAAGAGGTTCGCGAATTGGAGGAGCTGCCCGGGCGCATCGCCGACATGGAAGCCGAGCAAACCGCGCTCGCCGCAAAACTCAGTGACCCCGATTTTTACCGCGACCCCGCCGCCGTCAACGCCGCCCGTGAGCGCCTGCCCGCCATCGAATCGGACTTGCTCGCCGCCTACGCCCGCTGGTCAGACTTGGACGAAATCGCCTCCGCCAAGTAAGCCCCCAAAAATGGAACAAAAAAATAGGAACATCCCCCGCCACCTCCTGTCGCACCCGTCGCACTCGTCACCAACCGCCCAACCCAAAAAACGTCATGACACGCTCCAACACTGCCCTCATCGCCGCTGCCACTCTGAGCGCGGCAACCTACGCTTGCTCCGCCCTCGGGCTGAGCGCAGCCGAAACCGCCGCCGCGCCGCAAACCACCGCGGTCGCCGCCCAAACGGAAATCTCCGTCGCGCAATGCGCACAACGCTTCCCGCTCATCGTGCAAAACATGTGCGAAATCGAAACCATCTCCTTCGCCTCCACGGAAGGAATCAGCGAAGACCAAGGCATTACTTGGCGACTGGTAGATAAGCAGACCCGCTTCACCGCCGACATAAAAAACAAAATCTTTAAAACGACAGAAATCTCTTACCCATTCGCACCCCGACAAGAACGGAAATACATGGAATACGCCAACATTGACGGCCAACACATCCGTTATTATGGGGATAGCGCCGAGGACGAAAAAGACGTCTTCCACCCCAAAAATGTAAAGAAATTTCATGGAACAATACAACACGGAGGCAGAAATATTTTCGAGGATAGTTCGTTTTTTTACTTTTTCCTCTTTAACGACGGTAAAACACGAATAAACGAAGTCTTCTCCAATCCCCAATTATCTTCAAGGGTAAAGATTAGAGAACACAAATCCGAGGGGATTGTCAGTATCTACACGGAAGGAGGTGTGCGTTTTGATTTTGATACCGCGACGGGACGATTGTCAAAACGGGTAGTAGAAATTTATTCAGAGTTAAAAAAGGGGCCGAGTGATTACTTTATAGTGCAAGCAGACGGATACTTTGAACGGAACGGCCAATTTTTCCCAAAAGTGCTAATAAAAAGATATGCGCATCCTCCTCTTGACAAAAGAATGTCCTATGGCAAAAGAGTGTCCCGAATAACAATCCATCCCGATTCATTTGAGGTAAACAAAAAATATGTCCCTGCGGATTTTTCCATTGTATTTCCCGCCGGAACCCCTGTCTATCATGAACAGAAAGGTCTCTTCGGAAAAATCGAACAATCCATGTCTTCAATAGACATTCCAAGCATAGTCAGCCATTTAACAGAAATCACCGCACGCCGCCAAAAGGAAAAGAAGTAGCGCAAAAAAGGAAAAAAAGGAAAAAAAGGAAAAAAATAGCATAACCGAGGGTGTCGTCAAGCGGAGTCTCCCAAGGGCGATGGTTAATGTCGTCTTTATGGAGTGCGGTGGCCACATGCGGAGATGAGCGTCTAATGCCTATTGGCATCTTGTAGTCAAGCGAAAAAAATGGCTGCCTTTTTATTCAAGCCTGTTAAATGGACCAAACATCTGCTGCGCTGTAAGTGCATTATCCTAAAAACGGCAGTTGAATCGGGTCATCTTGCGGAAGCTGTTATGTCATCTGCACTTGTTGGCTTT
>JAITPT010000173.1 GCA_031289285.1 Puniceicoccales bacterium | reverse complement strand
CTGTAGCGGCGGCTTCGCCGAGCGCGGAGCCAGCGAGCGATGCGGTTTTTTGGTCGAGTTCGTCGAGGCGCGCAGAGATTTCTTGCTGCATTGGGAAGAACGGAGAGAAGTTTGCACGTTGGGCAGCGAGGCGTTTTTTAGCGGCTTCGGCGACGAGGTCTGTTGGCACTGGAGAAGCGCCGGAGATTTTATTTAGCACGGAGTCTTGCGCTGCGCTGGTGGCTTTGTCGAGGATAGCGGGCGGGCGGAATTTGCTAATCACGTTACGCAGCGGAGCGAGTTCGGCGGTCATTCCGGCGGCGGCTGTCTCGAGGTATTTTTTGCAAGCGACGGCGAGAGAAATTTTCTCTTTGGGGAGAATGTCTTTTCCTTGTGCTGCTTCGACTGCGGTGTCGAGTGCTTGCGCAGCGGTGGCGACGGCTGGCCACGATTTTTGGGCAGCGTCGAGCCATCCCGGTGTGCTCTTGTCGCGGCGTGTAAAGTTTAGAAAATCGGTCTCCGCTTTTTGCCAAGCGTAAGCGGCGGTGACGACGGTTTTGATTTGGCGAGCGTCGGCGTCTTGGGCGCGAAGCAACTCGGATTTGGAAGTGATAAAGCGCTCAATGCCCGTGGCGATGGGTTTATTTAGGCCAAGCGTGGCACCGGCGGAGAGCGGTTTTTCTGGCCAGACGGATTTGCCCGCGCCGCTCTCGTTATATTGTGTCCACTGGAAAACGGCGTCGAGCGTAGCAGAGACTTTTGTGGAGTCTTCTTTTATCCACAAGCCAAGGAGTGAGGGGACAAAAGTGCCGGGGGCAAACTCAACTTTATAGCCCGGTATAGACGGGTAGTGTATAGTGCCTTCTAACTGTATAAGCGTGGAGAGTGCGGCGGTGTCGCGAGGCGTCCACTGCGTCTCCGCATCGGATAGGCGGACGCGGGCGGCGTCGAGCAGCGGGCGCGTTACGGAGGTGTCGAAGAGAATGCGCTGGGCTTCGCGGCGGCTCGTGTTGGCGGCGATAAGAAGGTTCAGCGGTTTATACACGAGGGGCACGGAGATGTCGCGTGTGACAATGCTTTGGAGGCGTGTGTGGAACTCTGCAAGCGGCACGGGTTCGCCGTCCACGAGGATAGGTGTTGTGCCGTTGTAGATAAACTTTGAAGCGCCGCGAAACTCAGGTGCTACGATGGGGTTCCAAGCGTGTGTTTTGGTGTTCCAGCCGGTGGCGGCGGCTTGCCAATAGGCGCGTTCCATTCCGACGCTTTCGCGCACGGTGAACGCTCCCCAAACAGAGAGGACGACGACGAGGAGAAAACTTGCCCCGCCCGCCGTGCTGAGAATAAGGCGGCGGCGCAGGAGTTGTTTTCCGGTGTTAACAGCGCGGGTGACAAGGCCTTTTTCTTTGAAGATTTTTTCGAGGAAGAGGTCGCGGAGGAAGAAGGAGCGTTCGCGCTCGAAGATGCGCCCTTCGGGGAGCGAGTCGGGCGTGACGCCCAGCGCGTTGGCGATTTCCATATCGAGTGCTTTGCCGTCGGTGATAGCGGAGTTAAGGTAGATGCCGCGTAGAAAGAGCGGGCGTGCCGACCATTCGCCGACTGTAAAGACTTTCTCTAAATAGAGGCGCAAGCGTGGAGCAAGAGCCGCGATGGATTGCGGGAGAGAGAAGAGCGTGTCAACTTCGTCGGTGCGGCGTGTGCCTTCATCACGTGCAGCGGGGTCGAGCATAAGGCCGAGGCGGCGGCGGGAAATAGTGTCGCGGAGTGTCTGAAAATGCGCGTCAACGCTTTCGGGGTTAAATGGTGTATCGAGTGCGTCGGGGTTTGACCAGCCGGTCATTTGGTGCTGGAGTTGCGGGTCTTTAACGTCGGCGAAAAACTCGCGGAAACCGTTAAGGAGGTCGCATTTTGTGACGAGGACGAAGACGGGGAAACGCACATCAAGTGTGCGTTGAATGCGGTCAAGTTGTTCGGCGATTTTGCCGGCCTTTTTAGCGATGGCGTCGGCGGTATCGCGCAGCAGTGTATCGGCTGGGATAACGAGGAGCACGCCGTTGACTGGGCAGTTGGGGCGGTTCTTACGCAAGAGGTTAAGAAACTCTGTCCATTCAGTCGTCGTGCCGGGCGGGGTTTCTTCAAAGAGGAGTTTTCCGGCGGTGTCGAGGAGGACTGCTTGGTTGGCGAACCACCAGTTCATATTGATAGTGCCGCCGGTGCCTTGCATCTCGTCTTGGAGACCGGGTGGGAAGCCGACATTGCAGCGGCGGATGGCTTCTGTTTTGCCGGAGCCGGGTTCGCCGACGACCATATACCAGGGCAGGTTGTAGAGGTCTTTTCCTGCGGCGCGAAACTTGGTAAGGCCTTTTAGGAAGTTTTGGCGAAGGTCGTCGAGTTGGGCGCGGCGGGCGGCTTCGCTGATGCCACCGGGCGTTGCGCCGGAGTTGCCGGAGAGTTGGTCGGCGAGACTTTTTTCTGCCTTTTTTTGTTTGGCGGAGCGGACGAGGTCATAGACGAAGAGCATCGCGGCGATGCCGAGAAAGCCGAGTGCGAAGACGGTCATTATGGCGTTGTCTGCGAAGAGGACTTTCCCGCCGATAGCCGTTCCAGCGAGCAAGACGGAGATGTAGCGGAGGTTGTTAGAGAGCGTGTCAAAAAGTGTGCGCATGTTGTTTTGGAAATTGTGTTGGTGTTGGTTAAAAGAGTGGTGTTAGAGAGTTTGTATAAGAGTGGTTGTGGAGAGTGGTTTTAGGGAGCGGGTTCGGGTTTTGGGGCGCTTGCTTTACGGGCGCCGTCTTGGGTGAAAATAACGTCTAATGCTTTGCTTAAATCTGCCGAGGCGTTTTTGAAGAGAATGATGTTTGCGGTGACGGCGACGAAGACGAGTGCGACGGCGACGATGAGCATCGGGATAAGCATTGAGCCGACGGGTGGGCGGAAGTCGGTGAGGTTGGTGTGTTTATAGCTTTCTGGGCTGATGAGGCCGGTCTCGTCGGTGTCAACCCACTTGCGGATACGCGGCTGGATTTCTTTCATTTTTTTGCGCAGCCACTCGTTTTGCCCTTGATACCAGCCCGTAAAACCGAGGCCGATGCAGGTGTAGAAAATGACAAGGCGCTCGTTGGCGGTGTCTTTAGTGTCGGCGAGTGTCTCGTCGAGTAGGTCGAAGAACTTTTCGTCGCCGGCGAGTTCGTTTCGCTCGTAAGCGAGCCGCGCCTTGTCCCACTCTTTAGCGTAAGGGAGTGTGCTTTCGGCGAGCATCGAGTCGGTGAAGAAGAGAAGCGCCAACTCTACTTTTTCGTAATTGTGGAGAAGAGTTGGGTCGTTTTTAGCGCGGTCTGCCATTTTTTGGAAAATGGCTTTTATCTCCGCTTTTGCGGTGGCGAGGTCTCCGGCGGGCGCGACGCGGGCGAGGCGATTGAGCCGGCAGACTTCTTGGAAAATCGGCTCGCAGAGCACCGGTAGTGTAAGCGGCGCGGCGTTGGTATGGATTGTTTCGGCTGGCATTTTTGTTTTGTTTTTGGTAGAGAAAGGTTGTGGAGAGTGGACTTTGTGGACTTTGTGGACGTAGTGGACGTAGTTTTTTTAGGCGTTGGTCGTCATGTAGATGGCGACTTCTTTTATTTTGACATCTGTTTCTGGCCAATGGAGAGAGAGTTCGCGTTCTTGTTTTATTTGTTGCCAGATGCGCGAGGAGTCAGTGCTGTTTAGGCGGAAGAAACTTAGCCCTGCGGAGGCGGGCAATTGCATTGGCGGGAAACGCTCTTCCTTCAACTCGACGCCGCGTATTGCCCTTGATGCCAAGCTCTTAGGCATCAGTTTGAAGCGGTTGCCGTCTTCTACAAGCGCGGCGACGGTGCGTGTGTCGCCCTCGCTTCTGACGGCGAGGAAGTATTCGGCGGCGCGGGTGATGTGGTCTTCGGAGAGAGTCGCGGCGAGGCCGGTTTCTGTTCGCGCAAAGTCTAAGCGCATAAAACTTGCGGCGACGACTCCGCGCAGGAGGGCGCGGATTTTTCCGTCGAGTTGGCTAAATACATTGTAGAGACCTTCGTGCGAATAAGATGGTGGCGCACCTCCGTCTTTTTCTGGGTGCAGTGCACTCAATTCGCCGTGCAGGGAACACAGTTCAAGATACCACTCGAAGGGAGTTATATTAGGTGCTTCTAACAATGCCGCCAGCCGCGCTGAAAAATGGCCGAGTGTGCGCAGGCGCAGTATTTGTTCGATTTGCACACCACGCACTGTCTCCATGTTAAAGCCGCCGCGGTTGACTTGGACGAGCAATTCTTGGCGGCTGGCTTCGATTTGGTTAACGATGTCGGCGACGAGATTATGCAACGCGCCGGAGCCAGTGAGAAAGAGGCAGGGCGGCACAAATTCGGCGTCTATTTTTGGCTGTCCGAGTTGCTCGCCAGCGGAGCGGGTGAGGCGCAAAACGGGCACGAGTTCGAGGTCGGATTTATCGCCGTCATCGAGCACAAAACGGGCGTTGACGTGCCGTGTGAGGAGGGGCTGCGAGTTGTCGCCAGTATTCTCATCGGTAAGATTTTGTTCATGGACGCGGAAGATGATTTTTGCGTTTGTGTCGGGCTGGTCGGCGGGTGCTTCGCCGCCGGAGTTTGCCCGCCCGTCTTGCCAGAGCGGCACACCCAAGTAGATGGTGAAAACAGAGCCGGTGCCCGCGAAAAGCGGCTTGATGTCGAGCGACGGTAAGTCGGCGTTTTTTGGGAAATCCACTTCGAGGCCGCTGGGCATAATCGCACGCAAGCGGGTGAAGCGGACGCGGTAGTTGGCAAGCTCGTCGGCAGAGACTTGTCCCTCAATTACCCCGTAGGCAAAGGGTTGTGCGATGCATCGGTCGGACTGGATAGTGGCGACAATGCTGCGCTGGAAACGTTGCAAATGATGCGGTTGTAGGAAAAGACCCTCGTGCCAGTGGATGTTCATGGTGTTGTTGGTGTCGGTTGTGTCGGTAGTAGGTTGGAAATTGGAGAAACGTCAGATTGGAGCAATGGTTTGCAGGAAAAGCGGTTTGGAGGGAGCACGCGCCCGCTTCAGCGCCCGCCCCCCGCGAGGTCTTCGGCGTATTTGGCGATAGCGTCTATGAGCGTCGTCCGGATGGAATCTTCGTTGATTTCGCCAGCAAGTTCGGTGTATTTCTTCCACAAGCGAGCGTCGGCGTTGCCGAAGACGCTGACGCTGACGCCCTCGAGCTTCACGGCATCGCGCACGGCCTCGGGCGAATAACGGGTCGCGTGGTCGGTTGCGAAGATTTTTGCGGCGGGGCCGAGCGCGGCAATGAGCGCGGCAGTGAGCTGGCGAAGTTTTTCGAGTTGCTGGCCGACTTGGAGCGCGGAGACCTCGGCGTCGCCCGTGAGCGAACGGCGCAGGGCAGTGCGCAGATCGCCAGCCGAACTGTCGCGGCGAAGTGTGGACTTTGGCGCGAGACTTTTCCAGACGCTCCAGACGAGTTGGTCGGTCGCCAAGGCGAACTCGGCGAGGGAGGCAAAAAGTTTTCCGAGGCGAGATGGGGCAATGTTGTCGGCAGGAGCGAACTTCAGTTTCTCGGTGAGATCGGCAAAAGTTTCTGGGGAAAGTGCGTCGCCGGATGCCGACACGAAACCCTCATCGGCGAGGCGTTTTTTGATGAGTTGGCGCAGCGTGTTGTCGAAGCGCGGAAGCGTTCTCAGGAAAAGTGCCAAGACATCCTCCGGCGTCTGCGGCGCGGCGGCGGCACCAGCGGCGTCGGTGCCGAGGGGCGCGGCTGCGGGTGCGACGGTCGTGGCGAGCGACTCCCAAGTGGGGAACTTCTCGGCGAGCAGGTCGAGGTATTCTTGGCGTTTGCTCGGCGGCACCGGCTCGAGGAGACGGCGCAATTCTTCCTCAAGAAAAGCCTCGCGACTCTCGCGTGGGTCGTCGGCGAAGTTGGCTTGGAAGTAACGAAGCCGGTGCGCCGTGACGAGCACCCAGTCAAGCGGCCCCAACAAGGGCGTAGATTTTGCGGTGGTGCCAGAGGCGGCGGCGGCAGAGGTGTCGGAGGCAGCAGCGGAAGATGCGGCGGCAGAGGCGGCGGAGGTGGAGACGGTGCTCATTGTGTGTGTTGTTTTGGCAGAAGTGTAGCGAGGCGGTGAGGCGTGGCGGTGAATGCTTGGCGGGTGCATAAAATGGTTTGCGGCGGAGAGGCTGCTTTTTCGGAGGAAACGTTCAAGACAAAATCACGCGAAATACGAAAAAAAACGACATGAAAAAAGACGCGAAAAAGGCACGAAAAAAGACGGGCGAGAAAGGACACCGGCACCGGCACCGGCGCAGACTCGGACGGCTTTGGTGAAGTGGTCGCATTGGGTGTGTCTTGTGCCTTGCGTCGTCAGAGGCAAGTTTGTGCGGCGGGGGAGGGGGCGGCGGGGGTCGTGGGTCTGGCAAGACGATACACAATAAAGTGCCAGACACTTTTTTCCTTTGACTTCCGATTTTTCGTTCGGCACGGGCGTTCGCGCACCGCACTTATGAAGTGCGGAGGCAGAACGAGGAACGAGCACCGACAGCACTTTTGCCGATGCGCAACCGCTCCAAAGACCCGCAGCACAAAAAGCACAAAAAGGGACAGGCACTTTTCCGGCCTTCCCCGCTCGATACAATAAAGTGCCAGACACTTTTTTCCATTGACTCTCGATTTTCGCGTTTGGCACGGGCGTTCGAGCACCGCACTTATGAAGTGCGGAGGCAGAGCGAGGAACGAGCACCGACAGCACTTTTGCCGATGCGCAACCGCTCCAAACACCCGTAGCGCAAAAAGGGACAGGCACTTTTTCGCCCTTTTCCGCTCGATACGCAATAAAGTGCCAGACACTTTTTACCTT
>JAITPT010000169.1 GCA_031289285.1 Puniceicoccales bacterium | reverse complement strand
AGCCCTCTGGGAAGAACGTCGTTAAAAACTTCCAGTCTTTGTTTATTGAGTGAGTGATGTCCATGCCAACAAAATGCAGCTGTGGGATTTTTGCGCAACATATAATTTAGCGCTTATGCTCCCGCAACCTCCGCCCTCCCCCTCCGCTTTTTCATATCTGCGCCTTCTGCGTTATCTGCGGTTTAACCTAAAAACGGACGTTCTTAGGTTAAATCTTAGATATAAATCTGCGTCAGAGTTTTTTCAAAACGGCTGTTATCCGCTCGGTCAATGCGCCTGCGTCGTTTGCGCAAGCAGTATCGAAATCGAAGACACGTCGCCCGAAACTTTCGTGAAAAAGCAGCAGGGTGCCGACGCGACAATGCGCGGCAAAAGCCGAGTGGCAACCCTCGCCGAGCTTCGCAAGAAACGCTCGCTCGACTGCGACCGCCGCGCCCGTCGCGCTGTCGCACAGCGGCGCAAACACGGGCGCGTCTGCGGCGCGAGTTTGCCAAGCGATGGCGGCCTGACCCGCAGCGGGCACCATTTTGTCTGGCCCCCATTCCTCAAAAATCAGCCCGGGCCATTCCGCGATGCCAAGCCGCTCCAGCCCAGCCGCCGCAAGAAATGTGGCGTCGGCTGCACCCGCCGCAACTTTTTCAAGACGTGTGGCGACGTTGCCGCGCAGCTCGCAAAACTCCGCCGCTGGGAAAAACTGCGTCGCCTGTGTGCGCCGTCGCGGGCTACCCGTGGCGATGCGTCGCGGCGTGGCCACATCGGCGCGGCGCACGAGCACGTCGGCGGCGTTGGCGCGCGGAAGGAAACCCGCCAGTGCGGTGCCGGGCGCGAGTGCGGCGGGCAAATCTTTTGCGCTGTGGACGGCGATGTCGCCGCTGCCGTCGAGCAACTCGCTCTCCAGCTCAGAGGTGAACAACCCTTTGCCGCCAGCTTTTTCGAGTGCCCACGCGA
This sequence comes from Puniceicoccales bacterium, assembly GCA_031289285.1. GTDB lineage: Bacteria > Verrucomicrobiota > Verrucomicrobiia > Opitutales > UBA953 > CALNBE01. The sequence goes on along the minus strand of JAITPT010000169.1, from coordinate 1,757 downwards.
GCTGTTTGTCGCCGGTGGTGACAATGATTTTTTGGACGACGCGGCGCGGCGGGTTTGCGTCGGCGAGCACCTGCACAGAAATCTCCGCCTGCTTACGCGCCAGCGGACTTCCGCGAGTGAGCAGGATACAGGCCGCGCCGTTGGTCGCGTCGTTGAGTGCGTCGTTGGTCTTGCCGCCGCGCTCCGGTTGCTCCGGCGGGTCGGCGCGAGTTTGTTGTGGCGGATTTGCGCGGGTCGTCATGCCGTCTGTTTTCCCGAAAGCGACGCCTCCGCGCCACACTTTTTTTCGTTGACCTGCCTACGTTGCGAGATAGACAGTGCGGGTTCATTTTACGTCCACGACTATGCCCAAAAATCAAGCCGACACAGACGCCCAAGCTGGCGCAACCGAAGACACCGAATTAAGCGAAGGCGCGAAGCACGACTCCCGCTCGTCGGGGCAAAGATATTCGCGGTCGCGCGGCGAGTCGGCACCGGTCTCTGCCTCAGGAGTGTTTGCCATCGTGCTCGTCGTGGCACTCGTCTTAGCGGCGGGTTTCGCCGTCTATACACTCCTCGGCAATCGCCTGAAAAAAACAAATGACGCCAGCATCGCTTCCACGTCGCAGAGTGCTTCCCAGTATCTGCCCGCGACATCGGCCTCGCAGTCGTCATCGTCATCGGCCTCGTCGGCCTTGTCGGCCTCGCAGTCATCGGTAGTGGCAAACGACTTTGCGCACGGCGGGACGGTCACTGCCACGGGCAACCTCAAAGCCAGAAGCGAAGTCACCGTGGGCAGCGAAATTTCCGGCATCATCAGCGAGGTCAAAGCCGACTCCACCGACTACGTGAAGGCGGGGCAAGAGATTGCATTGATTGACCGCTCGCGCCTCGAGCAAACCACCAAGAACAGCCTCGCCACGCTCAACGCCGCCAAGGCACGCCGTGCTTCCGACGAGGCCTCATACATTGAGGCCGCTGCAATCCTCGCCAAAAACAAAAAACTTTTCGCCGACAGCAAAGGCCAGACTCCTTCCAATGTTGAGATGGAAAAATCTCAGGCCGCGTTCGACCGCTCCGAGGCGCAAAAAAATGCCGCCGCCGCTGCGGTTGACGAGGCCGCCGCCCGCCATGCGCTCAACGAGACCGACCTCGCAAAAACGATTATCCGCTCGCCCATTGATGGCGTCGTGTTGAAGCGCAACGTCGAGCGTGGGCAGACGGTCGCTGCTCGTTACCAAGCGCCGGAACTTTTCCTCATCGCCGCCGACCTCAAACGCATGAAACTTGTCGTGAACGTCGCGCAGGCTGACATCCGATTTGTCCACGCGGGGCAGAATGCGGTTTTCACGGTGGACGCCGTGCCCGGGCGCAAGTTTCAGGCCAAGGTCGTGAAGGTCGAAAGTGCTGCTGCCGTCAGCGACACCAATGTCGTAACCTACGAAGCCGAGTTGGAGGTTCCTAACGACGACCTCGTCCTCCGCGCCGGCATGACCGCCGTCGCCGACATCGCAACCTCCGCCTCAACCGCCGCCGCAATCTCAACGCCAACGACATCTTCCTCCGCAACCACAGTGAGTGCCCCACTCCTCCGCTGAAAACCCACGCCGCGAACCAACCCTTAATCCTAAGAATGGCACACGTCAAATGAAAAAAGTGGGTTCCTCGCTACTTTGAGTGGGAGCACACAGGGACAGGGATTTTGAGCTTGGCGGCATGGAAGTAGAGCATAGTGATTAAATTTGTGGTCGTGCGAAAGCCGCGGGCGGCACGTTTCA
>JAITPT010000145.1 GCA_031289285.1 Puniceicoccales bacterium | reverse complement strand
TCCGCGCCGGGCTGGGCGGCTTGCGCGGCCGTGCTGGGGCGCGGGAGCCGCGACACTGACATTCATAACCCTGGTAAAAAAACCTACCGGGAGGGGGGGGGCGTCACACGCGCACGATGCGGAAATGCACCGATATGCCGTAGCGGCAGTGATAGCGTAATGTTGTCCCGTGTGTGTTTTGCACACCTTTTCGCGACGTGCTGTGTGGATTGCGCGGACGTGCAGGGGCGCGGGAGGCGAGTCAATGAAATTTATTAGCCTGGTAAAAAAACTTTCAGGGAGGGGGGGGGCGTCACACGCGCACGATGCGGAAATGCCCCGATATGCCGCAGTGGCAGTGATAGCGTAATGTTGTCCCGTGTGTGTTTTGCACGCCATTCCGCGACGTGCTGTGCTGAGGAGGGGCGGCGCGGTGTGGGTTTTTCGCCCCAATGCAAGGGATTTTATTAGCCTGGTAAAAAAACTTGGGGCAAAAATTTGGGCCGACAAAAATTGAACATTATTTCCTTTTTTGAGCAAAAAATTGAACATTTCCCGCTAAGTTCTGTCATCTACCATCACGATGCCTACCAACAACCAGAATAACCAAAACAGCCTGAACCGAAGCCAGCACCCAAGCACCCAAACCTCCAGAACCGCCGAGACCCAAATCCAGACAACCGCCATGAAAAAAACCGCCATGAGGAGAACCGTCATCAAAGACCTGTTTTGCCTTCTGTTTGCAGGAGTATTTTGCGCGGGAATGTCCCCGCTGACAGCCGTCCCACCAGCCACTGGAGTCCCCCCGCCGTCCGCCCAAAGCACTCCGTCGCCCAAAACTCCGCAGGCGATTTATGTCGTTTTTATCGGCGACAGCATCACGGCGGGTGCCCTTGTGCCCGCGCCAAAGGAGAACGCGCCGCCCGCCAAAGCCGCCGCGTGGCTTGCCAAACAATCCGCTGTCGAGCTGCGCGGATTTTCCAACCAAGGCGTCAGCGGATACACCACCGTAGATTTCCTGCCATCTCGCCAAAAAGTTTTCCAGCGAGTTGAACGCGCCGCCGCACGTTTTGCCCGCGAAGACGAGACCGCCCGCACCAGCGGCGACCGCAAAGGCAAAGCCGCCGCGACGCTTGTTTTTTCCGTCATGCTTGGCACCAATGACAGTGCTTGCTCCGGCACCAACGGCGCTCCTGTTTCGCCCGAACATTACCATGCCAATTTGACCGCCCTAATCAACGCCCTCGCAAAACGTTTCCCCAATTCCGTTTTCGTCCTGCACAATCCGCTCTGGTATAGCCCCAGCACGCACAACGGCGCGAGGTATCTCCAAGAGGGCCTGACGCGCCTCGAAAGCTACGCGCCAAAGTTGCGCGAATTGGCGGACGCCCGCACCGCCAGCCACACGGGAAAAGTGTTTCTTGGCGACACCGAGGCATTCGGTTTTTTCAAGGCAAACGCGGCGGAAAACTTCGTGCATGAAAAAGGTCGCTCCGGCCAATTTTACTTGCATCCCAATCGCGTTGGTGCTGCCAAACTCGGCGAGTTTTGGGCAAAAGCAATTCTTCGCACCCTCGAAAACAAAACGAAAACATGAAACCTGAAACGCACAAAACGCACCTCTTCCGGCGTCTCCGCTGGGACGACCTCTGCAAACGCCACATCCGTTCGCTCATCCGCACCGCCATTGACGAAGACACCGCCGGCCTCGGCCTCAAACCCTCGCTACGGACGCCCCGCCGCGACCCCTCCACCGCACTCATCGCCGACATCGCCACCACCGCCACCGCAAAAATCGTTGCCCGCCGCGAATGCGTAGTTTGCGGCGCGGAACTCATAGGCGCGGTCTTGGCGGAATACGCCGCCACCCAAATCGCCAACACCACCGCCGCCTCCACCAACACCGCCGCCCCCATCGCCTCCGCGCAAATCCACGTGCCCGACGGCAGGCGAGTCCGCCGCAACGAAGTCATCGCCACCGTATCGGGCACCGCTGCGCTGCTGCTCACCGCCGAGCGCGTCATGCTGAACTTTTTGCAAAGACTCAGCGGCATCGCGACCCTTGCTGCCGCCTACGCCGCGAAACTCGAAGGCACCGCTTGCCGCCTCCTCGACACGCGCAAAACCACCCCCGGCTGGCGTATGCTCGAAAAATACGCCGTCGCCACTGGCGGCGGCTGGAACCACCGCCTCGGCCTCTTCGACCGCGTGATGCTCAAAGACAACCACCTCGCCGCTGGCGACGCCGCGTCTGGCGCAAACCTCGCCGCGCTCGTGCGCCGTGCCCGTGCCGAGTTTCCCGACCTCGCGATAGAGTGCGAAGTGGACACCCGCGCCCAAATCGCCCCCGTCCTCGAAGCCGGTGCCGACGTCATCCTGCTCGACAACTTTTCACTCACCGACCTCCGCCCTGCCCTCGCCGAAATTGCCGACCGTGCTTGGACGGAGGTTAGCGGCGGCGTCACACTGGAAACCCTCGCTGCAATCGCTGCCCTCGGCCCCGACTTCGTCTCCACCGGTGCCCTCACCCACCAAGCCGCCTGGGTGGACATCGGCCTCGACTGGCAATAAACAACGCCGCCCGCCACCGCCCCCCGCCGCCCTCGCCTTACGCCACCTTGTCCACCACGTCCACTCCGTCCACAAAGTCCACCTCGTCTCCCGCCGCCCACCACCACTGCCCGCCGCCACCGCCGCCCACCGCCGCCCTCGCCGCCGCCGCTGCGCGGGCTTGTCAAAGCGAGCCGCTCCAAACAACTTCCCCGCCGATGAGCGAAATGAGCGAAGAAAACCAATCCCGTCTGCGGCGGGCGTGGGTCGAGACAGACCTCGCTGCCCTTGAGCGCAACCTCGGCAAAATAAAAGCCGCCCTCCCGCCGCGTGTCCGCTACATCTCCGTTGTGAAAGCCGACGCCTACGGCCACGGCGTCGGCCCGACAGTCTCGCGCCTACTGCAATGCGGAGCGGATTGTTTCTGCGTCGCGAACACCCGCGAAGGTGCCGAAGTGCGTGAGCTTGGCCCGGGCGCGGGCATCCTTGTGCTCGGTGCCGTGCTGCCAGAAGAGCGCCCCCTCCTATTTGAATACGGCCTAACCGCCGCCCTCTCCACCGAGGCGGAAACGCTCGCCCTCGCCAAGCTCGCCGAGCGCCGCAACCAACGCCTCCCCGTCCACATCAAAATTGATACCGGCATGGGGCGCATGGGCGTTTGGCATGAAAACGCTGCCGACTTCATCCGCTACACGCTGGGTTGCCGCAGCCTCGAATTGCGCGGCGTCTTCACCCATTTCTCCAGTGCCGACTCCGCCAAACCAGACGACGCCGCTTTCACGCACACGCAGCGTGCGCGCTTCGTCCGCGCCATTGAGACCATCCCGCACGACCTCCGCGAAGCACCCGACTTCCTCATCCACGCCGACAACAGCGCGGGTCTGGAAACATTTGCGGCGGACGGCCCCTTCAACGCCGTGCGTGTCGGTCTCCTCCAATACGGTTTGCCGCCGCGCCCCGACTCCCTACTGGCGCGCCTGCAAACCGAGCCGGTGCTAAGTTTCCACAGCCGTGTCGGTCTTGTAAAAACACTCCCTGTTGGCACTCGAGCAGGCCGCGTGTGCCGCCGCCGATGATGATGCCGTGTCGGTCTTGTAAAAACACTCCCTGTTGGCACCGACATCAGCTACAACCGCACCCGCACCCTCCGTCGCGACACCCGCATCGCCGTCGTCACCGCTGGCTACGGCGACGGCATCCCGCTGGCGGCGAGCGACCGTGCCCAAGTGCTCATTCGCGGCCAACGTCGGCAAGTATTGGGTCGAGTGACAATGGACCAAACCATCGTTGACGTCTCTGAAACGCCGGAGGTCTCTGCGGGCGATGTGGCGACATTTATTGGGCGTCAAGACGGTGGCGAAATCTCTGTATCTGAGTTTTGTGA
>JAITPT010000113.1 GCA_031289285.1 Puniceicoccales bacterium | reverse complement strand
GCAACCCCTTTGGGGTTGTGGTGTGTGTGGTGGCATTACCCAGGGTAGGCGCTTTCGCGCCAACCCTGGGCTTTGTTGGGAAACCCCGTTGGGGTTTAGATGCAGACACCAGACACCATCCCAAATACTCTCGTCGCTATGGGACAACTGTGGGTATTTTTCATCAACTTTGGGACACATTTTGCCTCACAACCCCAACGGGCTACACAACGGGGTCTCCGTGGAACACACTGCTAATCGCGAGGTTGCGGCATCGGCGAAAGTGTTGTCGGTGCTCATTCCTCACTTTGCAACTGCACTCCATAGGGGCGGTGCCCAACAATTCGTGTCGAACGAAAATCGAGAGTCAAGTGAAAAAGCGTCTGGCACTTTTTTGCTAATCGCGAGGTTGCGGCATCGGCGAAAGTGGTGTTGTCGGTGCTCATTCCTCACTTTGCAACTGCACTCCATAGGGGCGGTGCCCAACAATTCGTGTCGAACGAAAATCGAGAGTCAAATGAAAAAGCGTCTGGCACTTTTTTGCTAATCGCGAGGTTGCGGCATCGGCGAGAGTGGTGTTGTCGGTGCTCATTCCTCACTTTGCCACTGCACTCCATAGGGGCGGTGCTCAACAATTCGTGTCGAACGAAAATCGAGAGTCAAGTGAAAAAGCGTCTGGCACTTTTTTGCCCTCAACTGCCGTTTTTGGGTTAATACCCCGAAAACAAATCACAGTTGTCCCACAGCATCGGAAATGAATTCAGAACTGGTTCCAAATCAACACACTAAATTTGTTTTTTGGGGAAAGTGCTTTCCTGCTTCACGAGCTACGTCGGTTCACAACCCCAAGGGGGTTGCCCAACAAAGCCCAGGGTTGGTGCGAGGAACGAGCGCCTACCCTGGGTTAGAGGGTCGCCCCGCCTACAGCCCCAACGGGGTTGCCCAACGTTCTGGACATCGGCCCGTTGCAACGCCGTTGGGCAACCCCGTTGGGGTTGTGGTGTGTGTGGTGGCATTACCCAGGGTAGGCTCGCTTCGCTCGCCAACCCTGGGCTTTGTTGGGAAACCCCGTTGGGGTTTAGATGCAGCCACCAGACACCGCCCAAAATACTCTCAATGCTATGGGACAACCCCGAAAACAAATAGCTGTTTGATTGTTCGCCAGCCTTCGTGCCTTCGTGTGAGATAATCCTAAAAACGGCAGTTAATACGGGCGGTTTTGCATAATCTTTTGGCCGTCTGCGGCTTGCGCTTTCCGCTCCACGCACCGCAAGGTACGCGTCGGGAAAGCGCAAGCGCAGCCGTCTCAAAATCTTGCGCAAACCCTTCCCGCTGAACTGCCGTTCTTAGGATAATCGTGCGATTTAGGGTTCCGCTCGGAAACAATTTCTGTCGAGTCGCGTCGGTTTCGGTTAGAATGGGAGCGGGAGCGGGTTGTGGGCGTTGGGAGGGAAAGTTTTTTTCTCACACGAAGACACGAAGGCTGGCGCACGTGGGAAGACCCGAGCGAATGGGGAAAATTGAAAAAGTAGCAAAAAAGGCCAAAAGGCCAAAAAGAAAGCAAAAAGTGCCAGACACTTTTTCACTTAGCGTAGCACCCGCCGACACCGTTTTCGCAGTGTGGCACAGACAATCCTGCCTGTGTCTGAAGCGTCGCCAGAGGCGACGGCATCACAGACAAGATTGTCTGTGCCACCTTGCGAGTGCGCTGCGCACACCCGCCGCGTCCGCCACACCCGCCACACCCGCGAAATCGCATCAGTCCGCCAGACCCTCGCGGACGAGGAGGGCGTTGGGGTCGGGGTCGCGGCCCATGAAGTCGCGGAAGAGTTTTTCGGGCGGTTCACTGTTCCCCTTGGCAAAGATTTTTTCGCGCAACTCGCGCCCTGCACTTTCGTTCAAAATGCCGTCACGCAAAAAGCGCGTGAAGACATCGGCCTCCAAGACCTCCGCCCATTTGTAAGAATAGTAGCCCGCCGCGTAGCCCGTCGCGTCGCCGAAGATGTGCGTAAAACGCCGCGCCATCGAGGGCGTCGGCGCGGCAAGCGGCACTTGGTAGTCGGCGAGGAAGTTGTTCCAAATGTCGTCGAGGTCGCGCCCTTTTAATTCCTCGTGGCGGATGTGCAGCTCAAGGTCGAGTTTGCCGAGGGCAAGCTGGCGGAATGTCGCGGTGGCGGCGCGATAGACGGCATCGGCGGCGAGTTTTTTCAACAGGTCTTCGGGCGGCGGTAGGCCGGTCTCGCGGTGACGTGCGAAGATGGCGAGGCTCTCTTTTTGCCAACACCAGTTTTCCAAAAGTTGCGAGGGCAGCTCGACAAAGTCCCACGCGACGCGCACGCCGCTGAGTGCCTCGAAGGGCACCTCGGAGAGGATGTGGTGGAGGAGGTGGCCGAACTCGTGAAAGATGGTGAGTGCCTCGTCGTGCGTCAGGTGCGGCTCTGCGCCGCCGACGCCGGGCGTGAAGTTGCCGCAGATGAGGCCGAGGTGCGGGGCGCGCGCACCGTCTGGGCGAGGTCCGCCAGTGTTGAGAAAGTTCATCCACGCGCCGCCGCGTTTGGTCTCACGCGGGTGCCAATCGGTGTAGAAGGAGCCGAGGTGCGTGCCGCCGTCGAAGACCTCGTAATACTTGACTTCGGGATGCCAGACCTCGACGGGCAGGGCGTCGGAGCGCGAGGCGGCGTCGGAACGCAAGAGGGAGGTCGCGCCAGTTTGGGCGTCGGCGAAAATGGTGTCACGCCCGACGACGCGGATGCCGAAGAGTTTTCCGAAGATTGCAAACATGCCGTCAATCACGCCGCCTATTGGCAGGTAGGGGCGCAAGGCCTCGGAGTCGAAACCGAGTTTTTCGCGACGCTGGCGTTCCGCCCAGTAGGCGAGTTCCCAAGGGGCAAGCCGCCCACCACCGTTGTCCGCGCCGCCGCTAATCGCGTTGTCCGTCGCGACGGTTTTTTCTTTTTTGAAAAACTCGAGTTCGGAGGTCTCGCGGTCGAAGTGTTTTTTCACGCGACGGTAGAGGTCTTCGACGAAGCGCAGGGCGTTCGCGCCACTTTTGACCATGCGGCGTGAGGTCGCGAAGTCTGCGAAGTTTTCCTTGCCGAGGAGGCGCGCTTTTTCGTGCCGCAGTGCGAGGATTTGCCAGACGAGCGCGGAGTTATCCCACTCGCCGACGGCACCGACCCGCGCCGAAGCCTCCCAGCATTCGCGGCGCAGGGCATCGTTTTCCGCGTATTGCAACACTGGCAAAAGCGAGGGCGCGTGGAGCGTGAACCGCCATGCGCCGTCGCGCCCTTTTGCCTTGGCAGACTCCGCCGCCGCCGCCAACGCGCTCTCGGGCAAGCCGGCGAGGAGCGCCTTATCCGTCACGATTTTTTCCCACGCGTTTGTGGCGTCGAGGACGTTCTCGGTGTATTTCTGGGCGAGCCGCGCCAGCTCGGCGTTGAGGGTCTCGAGGCGTTTGCGCCCGTCCTCCGGCAAGTCCGCGCCGCCCTCTGCGAAGTCGGCAAGCGTCTCGTCGAGCAGGCGACGTTCGACGCCGACGAGCGCGGCAGCGGCTGGCGTGGCAGCGAAGGTTTTTAGCGCAGCCCACAGACGCGGGTTGAGCGTGACGCCCGTCAGAAACGCCGTCACCTCCGGCAAGACTTTGTTGTGAACTTCGCGAAACTCCGGCGTGTTGAGCACCGAGGCGAGGTGCTCGACCTTCGCCCACGTGAGGCCAAGCTCGCGGGTGGCATCGGCGAGCGCGAGCACGGTGTTGGCGAAGGTAGGCGCGGCAGGCTGCGCGGCGACAGCCTCAACGGCAGCTGCGGCGTTTCGGAGCGCGAGCGCGATGTCGGCTTCGACGGCGGCAGCGGAGAGACGGCTCCAGCGGATGAGAAAATCTTGGGAGAGGAACGGGTGTGGCTCGGACATGGCGGAAGAGGGAAACAGAAAAAGCAAAAAACAAGAAACCAAAAACCTCCGCAGCGCGGCGCGGCGCGACTGGCGGTCGGCGCGGCAAACGGCGTGGCAGCGTGGCGCGACGCGGGAACTTTCTGCCGCCGTCCCTGTTACCCTACCCCTTTCCCACTCACCGTTAATCACCATGAACACACCTGTTTTGTCGCGACGCGACTTCCTCAAAAACGCGGGCCTCGCTGGAGGTCTCCTAATCCTGCCGAGCGGTTTCCTGCGCGGCGCAAACGCGCCCAGCAACCGCATCAACGTCGCCTGTGTCGGCGTCGGCGGCCAAGGTGCTGGCGACTCCACCGCCATCGCCCGCTGTGGCACAAAGGTCATCGGCATTTGCGATGTGGACTCGCGCCGTTTGCAGGCCGCCCACAAACGCAGTTTCAAAGACGCCAAAGCGTTTGCCGACTACCGCGAGATGTTCGACAAACTCGGCAAAGACATTGACGCCGTGTCCGTCACCATCCCCGACCACATGCACTTCTCGGTGGCATACGCCGCCGTCCAGCTCGGCAAACACGTCTATGTGCAGAAGCCGCTGACGCACACGGTTGACCAGACCCGCCGCCTCGCGAAGCTCGCTGCCGAGAAAGGCATCGTCTCGCAGATGGGCAATCAGGGCAATTCGCGCCCGCAAATCCGCACCCTGCGCGAATGGTATGAAGCCGGCCTCTTCGGCGAAGTCACCGAGGTGCTCGCATGGACGAACCGCCCCGTCTGGCCGCAAGGGAAGGACGCTTACAACCCCGAAAAACCCACGCCGAAAAATCTCAACTGGGATCTCTGGCTCGGCTGTTCCGAAAAAATCCCCTACCGCGACGGCCTCCACAGTTTCGCGTGGCGCGGCTACTACGCCTTCGGTTGCGGCGCACTCGGCGACATGGCGGCGCACGTCCTCAACCCCGCTAACTACATCCTCGGCCTCGGCCTCCCGACCAAAATCGAAGTGAAGGTCTCCGGCAAAAGCCCCGTCGCATTCCCCAATAGCAGCAGCATCACCTTCTATTTCCCGAAAACCGACCGACGCGGCCCCATCAAACTCACGTGGCTCGACGGCGTTCCCCGCGACAAACAACCGCCCGAAGCACGCGGGCTCAATGACGGCAGCGGCTCGTATTTCAAGGCGTCTGACTTCTCTTTCGGAACCGGCGAAAACGGCGACCGCATCGTCACCTTCCCCTCCGAAAAACAGAAGCAGTTCCTCGACAAAAAAGTCCCGCAAAAATACGCCCGTGTGCCCGACGCCAACCACTACCGCAATTGGGTGGACGCCATCCGCAACGGCAAAAAAGCGGTTTCCGACTTCGCCTATTCTGGCCCGTTCTCGGAAGTCATGCTGTTGGGCGTCATCGCGCAACGCCTCGGACGCTCCCTCGAATGGGACCCCGCCAAAGGCGAGTTCATCAACGATGCCGAAGCAAACCGCCTCGTGAAAGCACCGCCCGCCCGCGAAGGTTTCCTCTCGTAGGCGACGGCGCAAAACGCCAACGCCAATGGCAAAACTGCAAAAAACAGCGAAGCGGGTTTCTATCAACAGCGACACCGCACTAACTCAACCGCTCTTCCAGTGTAGCACAGACAATCCTGTCTGTGTGCTGGCGGCGGCGGCGCAGCCGCCGCCACCATCGCCATCGCCACAACCGGCGTTGAAGCAGCGTAGCGCAGTCAGCCCGAAACATCCCGCGCCCCCGCCGCCGCCAGCACCACTGGCGGCACCAGCGGCGGCCCCCGCCCCCGCCCTCATCGCCATCTCCGGCAAAGTCCACCTACGCATCGAGAAATCTGGCCGCAGCGGCAAAACTGTCACCGTCCTCTTTGGTTCTGGCATCACCGATTTAACACCCCAACAACGCGAAACCCTTTTGCGCGAACTAAAACGCACCCTCGGTGTCGGCGGCACAACCTCCCCCGACACCCACACCATAGAAATCCAAGGCGACACCCGCGCTCGCCTCCAAAAATGGCTCGCGCAAAAACTCCCAATCATTCCTCCGGCACTCACGCCAAAAAACAAAGGTTCCTCGCTGTTTTGAGTGAAGAATGCTGCCCCACCACCCCCTCCGCCCCGCCACCTCCGCCGCCCGCGCCCGCTGTTCAAAAATGAGCACCGCCGCCCAAAAATGACCACCCTACGCGCGGGGGCGGGCGCGCGAGGCCGGTTTTTGCCCTCTGGCACGAATCCTGCTTACACAAGCGCGGGGAAAAATGTGTTTCCACAAACAACGAAAAACGTTTATCCGCACACTCGCAAACTTGCACAACTTGCACAACATCTCACAACTCACCTACACAAAACCTACACAAATGAGCGGCAACGCAGCACGGCGCAAAGCAATCGAGGGCATCGCCTCCCTCACTACAACTACGGCCTCTTTTTCCTTCAAGGAAGAGTCGGTCGAAGACCTCTACGGGTCGAACGTCTTCTCGCTGGATAAAATCCAGAAGTCGCTCCCCAAAGCAGTCTTCAAAAGCCTCAAAAACGTTATCGAAAACGGCGGCAAACTCGACCCCGCTGTCGCCGATGTCGTCGCTTCCGCGATGAAAGATTGGGCTATCGCCAAAGGCGCTACCCACTACGCCCACGTTTTTTATCCGCTAACTGGCCTCACCGCCGAAAAGCACGACAGCTTCTACGAACCCAACGGGAGCAAAACTCTCGCCATATTTTCCGGCAAGACGCTTATCCAAGGCGAACCCGACGCCTCGTCTTTTCCAAGCGGAGGCATCCGCGCTACCTTTGAGGCGCGTGGCTACACCGTGTGGGACGTCACCTCGCCCGCTTATATTATTGAGGGCGTCAACGGCTCGACTCTCTGTATCCCCACGGCTTTCGTCTCGTGGACAGAGGAAGCGCTCGACAAAAAAACGCCGCTTCTGCGTTCTATGCAGGCACTCAATATAGAGGCTGGGCGCATCTTGAAACTTTTCGGCGACGCCGAGCCGGGCTTCATCTCTGCCACCGCCGGCCCCGAGCAAGAATACTTCCTCGTGGACTCGCGCCTCTACCACTTGCGCCCCGACCTCTACACTTGCGGGCGCACACTCTTCGGCGCCAAGCCCGCCCGCGGACAAGAGTTTGAAGACCAGTATTTCGGTTCTATTCCCGACCGCGTTCTTGCGTTTATGATGGAGGTCGAGCGCGAAGCCTTCAAACTCGCCATCCCGCTCAAAACTCGCCACAACGAAGTCGCGCCCGGCCAATACGAAGTCGCGCCTATTTTTGAAACCGCCAACGTCGCGCACGACCACCAACAATTGGTGATGATTATCCTGAAAAAAGTTGCCCGTCGTCACGGCCTCGTTTGCCTCCTTGCAGAGAAACCCTTTGCGGGTGTCAACGGCAGCGGCAAACACCTCAACTGGTCGCTTGGCAGTGCCAAAGTCGGCAACTTGCTCGAACCCGGCGAAGCACCGCACGACAACAAACTGTTCCTCATCTTTGCCACCGCTGTCATCCGCGCCGTCAATCTGCACCAAGGCGTCTTGCGCGCCTTTGTCGCCAGTGCAGGCAACGACTACCGCCTCGGTGCCAACGAAGCACCGCCCGCCATCATTTCTATTTATCTTGGCGAACAGCTTGGAGAAATTTTCGCGCAACTCTCTGCCAAAGGTTTCGCAGTCGCCTCGAAGAAGAGGAACGGAGTGCTCAACGTCGGAGTGAACGCTCTCCCTGCCCTCTCCAAAGACGCTGGTGACCGCAACCGCACCTCGCCGTTTGCGTTCACTGGGAACAAGTTTGAGTTCCGCGCCGTCGGTTCTACCTTCTCTATTGCCGGCCCGCTCTTCCTCCTCAACACCATCGTCGCCGACTCTCTCCAATACTTTGCAGACCGCATCGAAAAGGAAACCAAAGGCGACCCGAAGAAACTCGATGTCGCGCTTCAAGAACTCTTCAAAGAAGTTTTAACGGAGCACGGTAAAATTATTTTCAATGGCAACGGTTACTCTGAAGAATGGACAGCCGAGGCTGCTAAACGCGGACTCCTCAACCTAAAATCTACGCCGGAAGCACTCCCGCAAGTCACCTTAAAAAGCACGGTGGATGCGTTCAAACGCCAGAATGTTTTGACCAAGCGTGAGCTTGAATCTCGCGAAGAGCTTAGTTACGAATCTTACGTTCACTCCATTCGTTCTGAATCGAAACTCACACTCGAAATCGGGCGCACGCAGATTTATCCTGCTGCCATCCGTTATATCACAGAGTTAAAAGCCTCTGGTCTCGAAGACGGCGTGCTTGAAAAAGTCTCTGCGCTTGCCACTGGGCTTGTCCCCGCGCTTGATGAATTAAACGTCCTTCGCGAAGAACTCAAAGCTGGTGAAAACGCCAAGAAGAATGCCATTTTCGGACGCGACAAAGTTTTGCCTGCTGTAGAAAAAGTGCGTGAAATCGCCGACAGTTTAGAAGAGCTTATCGCCGACGACCTCTGGCCTCTACCCTCTTACCAAGAGCTTCTCTTCCTGCGCTAAGCACCTATGCGGAGACAAGCCCTCCAACCCCACGACCCCGTATCAACACAAACCACAAAAAGAGACAGGCCACCGCGCCTGTCTCTTTTTGTGGTTCCTCGCTACTGTAGCGTCTCGCAAGTAGCTGACCCTTATTTTTCACAATGCACTCCTAAAAATAAATTTGGGGTTGGTGCATCTCCCGTCCCGTAGGGACGAAATGTCGGTAGCACGGGGTTTTAGTCCAATACCGTTCAGGTAGTGCCCAAAATACGAAGGGCATTTCTGAAACCACATGTGGCTTGGAGCGCTGAAGGCGCGGCTTCATAATAGCCTATGGCGAAGCCATAGGATACACAGCGGCGGGTTCTCAGCGGGCTGTAAGCCCGCCTCAACCTTCGCTCCGAACGCCACCTTCGCGCCTCCCGCCGCCTACCTCCATTGCGTTAAGGTGGGCTTACAGCCCACAGTGGAGAAACCGCCCATTATCCTATGGCGTTGCCATAGGCTATTATGAAGCCGCGCCTTCAGCGCT
>JAITPT010000099.1 GCA_031289285.1 Puniceicoccales bacterium | reverse complement strand
GGTTGCCGCCGGAGACCTCGTTGGGCAACCCTTTCAGGGTTGTGATGTATTTGCTGGCCATACCCAGGGTAGGTGCTCGTTCCTCGCACCAACCCTGGGCTTTGTTGGGAAACCCCGTTGGGGTTCTGAAGTGCAGTTCTGGACATCGAAAAGTCGCCCATTTGCAGTTTAGCCACTTAAGAGACACTATACTACGTTGCGGTATGTGTGTTGTGTCACGGACGTTCCGTCCGTGTCGAACGAAAATCGGAAGTCAAGTGAAAAAGGGTCTGGCACTTTATTCTATACGGGCATCTCGCCCGTGCCCGTGTTGCGTGTGTGTCAGCATCCCCAGCACCGCTGCTCTCGGAAGCTGCGGCACTTGACCGCCCGTGTCGAACGAAAATCGGGAGTCAAATGAAAAAGGGTCTGGCACTTTATTCTATACGGGCGTCTCGCCCGCGCCCGTGTTGCGTGTGCGCCAGCACACCCAGCACCGTTGCTCTCGGAAGCTGCGGCACTTGACCGCCCGTGCCCGAACGAAAATCGGGAGTCAAATGAAAAAGGGTCTGGCACTTTATTCTATATTAACTTCTACGACAGAGATGCGCCGCACCCGGGCAAAAAAATAGGGGTCGCCAGACCCCAGAATACGAAACGAGCACCGAAGCACTCAAATCGTCAATGCGCACACTACACCGCGCCCCGCTCCCGCTGTCAACACACTTTCCAAAAAAAAGTGACATTTGTCGCCTCGCGCAGCCCCAGAAGTGAAAAAGGGTCTGGCACTTTATTCTATACGGGCGTCTCGCCCGCGCCCGTGTTGCGTGTGCGCCAGCACACCCAGCACCGTTGCCCTCGGAAGCTGCGGCACTTGCCGCCCGTGCCCGAACGAAAATCGCACCTAAATGCTGGGTGTCTCTGCGGGGCTGGTTTCCAGCAGGGGTTCTTCTTTGCCGAGGACGGCGGCTTCGGTGATGACGACCTCTTTGACGCCGGTGCGTTGCGGTAACTCATACATGGTGCTGAGTATCATGCGCTCGATGATGCTGCGCAGGCCACGCGCACCCGTTTTCAAGCCCAACGCTTTCGCCGCGATGGCACTGACGGCGTCGGGACGGAAGGTGAGCTTCACGCCTTCGAGGGCGAGGAGCTTGCGGTATTGTTTGAGGAGCGCGTTTTTGGGTTCGAGCAATACGCGCTCAAGGTCTTCACGCGATAACTCGCTCAGGGCCGAAACCACGGGGAGACGCCCGACGAACTCCGGGATTAGCCCGAAGTCGAAGAGGTCTTCGGGTTGGAGGTTCTCCATGATTTGCGCGGCGGTGAGCGCCTCGCCAGAAGAGGAAGACGCGGTGTCAAAACCGAGGAAACGGTTGCCGACGCGCCGCCCGATAATTTCGTCGAGACCGACAAACGCACCGCCACAGATGAAGAGGATGTTGGTGGTGTCTAATTGCACGTATTGCTGCTCGGGGTGCTTGCGCCCGCCTTGCGGGGGGATGTTGCAAACACAGCCTTCGATGATTTTGAGCAGGGCGTGTTGGACGCCTTGGCCGAGGTTGCGAGAGACGTGCGGCGAGTCGCCTTTGAGCGCGAGTTTGTCTATTTCGTCTATGTAGATGATGCCGGTCTGGGCGCGAGGGATGTCGAAGTTCGCAGCGGCGAGTAGGCGCTGCACGATGCTCTCGACGTCCTCGCCGACGTAGCCCGCCTCGGTGACGGTGGTGGCGTCGGCGATGGCAAACGGGACGTCGAGCACGCGGGCGAGTGTGCGGGCGAGGAGCGTTTTGCCGCTGCCCGTGGGGCCGAGGAGGAGGATGTTCGACTTCTCAACTTCGATGTCGGCGAGGTCGGAAAATTGTTCGTCGGGCTGCTGGCCGTGAAGGAGCGCGTTGAGGCGCTTGTAGTGATTATAGACGGCGACCGAGAGAACTTTTTTTGCCTGCTCTTGGCCGATGACAAAGTCGTCGAGCACGGCGCGGATTTCGTGCGGCGGGATGAGCTTGATGGGTTTGAGCGGCTCGCGCTTCGGCTCAACGACAGAGACGCCAGCGGGCTTTTTGACGTCGGCGTTGGCGGCGTCGGCGGGGCTGGCGGAGGCGTCAACGGGGCCGCGTTTGGCGGTGTGCGCGTTGCCGGCTGCCTTGTGGGCGGCGAGAGCAGCGAGGGCGGCGGCGAGGGCGTCGCAGGAGGGGTCGTCGGGTTGCGTGTTGGCGGGCGCACTTTTGGTGTCGGCGTCTTTGAGCAAATCGGCGCAGGTGGCGACGCAGTCGTTGCAGATGTTTGCGCCGCCCGGGCCGGCGATGAGACGCCCGACAAGCGTGTTTGGGCGTCCGCAAAAAGAGCAGACGGGGGCGGCGGCTTTGGGTTCGGGCGAAGAAATAGGCATGTGTGTGCGCAGGCGTTTTTTTGTGGGGCGCATATTGAAAGGCGCAAGGCACGGGTGCCAAACTTAAAACGGCGGCACAGCGGCACGGCACGGCGGCGCGGCATGGCCGTATGGGGCGACCGCCTGCTCCGGCTGACTGGCTCACGGATAGGTCGTATAGGTCTTATAGGACCTATAAGACCTATTTTTGTTGGGGCTTTTTAGGGGCAGGGCGGTTTGGGGTTACACGATGTCTGCGGGATTTGCGTGGCGGAGTTTGCGCGTGGCCATCGCGCCGGCGACGAGGCACATGCCGAGCGTGAGCGCGAAGACGGTGGCGAGGTTTGCGGGTTCCATCTCGACGGGGAGCGCCGCCATTTCCCATGTTACCCGATAGAGACCGGCAGCGAGTAGCGCGCCCGCCGCGAAGCCAAAGACCGAGAGGATGAGCGATTCTTGGAGCACGAGGCGCACGAAGTAGCCGTCCGAAAACCCGATGGATTTGAGCGTCGCGTATTCGGGCAGGTGGTCGCTCACGTCGGTGTAGAGGATTTGGAAAACGATTATCGCGCCGACAAAGAGCGCGACGAGCATCGAGGCGGTGATGACGTAGCCGATGGGGGTGCGGTCAGACCAATACGCTTTTTCCTGCCCAATCAGCTCGGCGGCAGGGAGGGCGCGGGCAGAGGGGGCGAGCAGGGTAGAGAGTTTGTCGGCGACGGTTTGCGGGTCGGCACCGGGCTGGAGCTGGATGAGACCGAGCATGGCGCGGTCGGGCGGGCAGGGGAAGGCTCGCAAAAAGGCTTCGCGGCTGGTGACGAGGTTGCCGTCGGCGATGAAGGTGGTGCCGATTTCGCACAGGCCGACGATGTCCACGGCGGAGTCGTTTAGCTCGGTTCGCACGGCAGCGTTTTCCCCTGCCTGCGCCAGTAGCTCGGCGAAACGCCCAAAGGCGGGGTGCGCGAGCGAGTCCATGAGGGCGGTGTTGCCCGGGGCGAGTTTGCTTTGCTGTGCCGCCACGCGGCTGTCCGCAAAGACCGGCTCGTGCGGCTCGCAAGCCATGACAAATAAATCGCGGACGGTTTTGTTTTCGGGGTTTTTGAGAGGCAGCGGCGAGACCCAGAGCGGGTAGGCACCGGCGACCTCCGGCAGGGCACGCGCACGCCAGAGGGCTGACATGGGAATCGAGCGCGGGATGCCGATGTATTCGTATTGGGGCGAGACGACGCAGATGTCGGCACGGAGTTTGTAAAACGGGGCGAGTGCTTGTTTGTAGAGGGCGGTGTTGAGACCCATGAGGAAGAGCATCATGGTCGCCGCGACGGTGATGCCCGCGACGGCGGCGGCAAAGCGTTTCCTCTCGGCGGTGAGCTGGAGCCACGCAAGCGGGATGCCGAGCGGCACGATGCGTTCGTAAAATGGGCGGCGCATTCGGGACATGTATCCGCGTGACTGAACCGACGCACGGGAGGCTTGTCAATTTTTCGCAAGGCCCGCGGCAGCGAGACGGCGGCAGCACGTGGCGGTGTGGCGGGCAGCACTTGCGCGGCGGGGCGGCAGTGCTTGCGCGTTTGCGCGGCGGGGCGGGGCAGTGCTTGCGCGGTTGCGCGGTGGGGCGGCGTCCTGTGTCCGATGTCCGGCGTCCCATGCCTGCGTCCTCACTCGCAGCAGCGGCACGAGGCACGGCGGCGGCGGTGGCAACAGCGGCGCAAAAAAAGAACCGCCCGTGTGGGCGGTTCTGTTGATGGTGGGAGTAGCAGAACTCGAATCTGCGACCTTCTGCGTGTCATGCAGACGCTCTAACCAACTGAGCTATACCCCCGAAAAAGGAAGGCGGCGGACGATGCGTTTCGCGCTTCGTTTGACAAGCATTTTTTTTAACTTCTTTTGAAGAGACACCGTGTGCGGCGTTAAGCGGCGGCGGGTGCGGCGGTCGCTGCGGCGGCGACTGGCGCGGGCGCAGGTGTCGGCACGGCGACGGTGGCTGCTTCGAGGAAGCGGCGCTCTTTGACCTTGGTGGCCTGTTTGCCGAGACGCCCGCGCAGGTAATACAGGCGTGCTTTCATCGGCACGGATTTGCGGTCAACAGCCACCTTTTCAATCAGCGGGCTGTTGACTGGGAAGACGCGCTCGACGCCCTCGCCGTAGGAGATGCGGCGCACGGTGAACGTCTCCGCGATGCCGCCGCCTTTGCGGGCGATGACAATGCCCGCGAAGATTTGGACGCGCTCTTTGTCGCCCTCGCGGACTTTGGTATAGACCTTGACGCCGTCGCCGACTTTGAAGTTGTCCCGCCCCGATTTGAGCAGGGACGCGCTGACGGAGTTGAGTATTTTCTGGCTCATGTGTTTGTTAGTTTTGCTGGTTTGACTTGGAAAAAATATCCGGACGACGCCGACGTGTCTTCTCAGTTTGGCGTTCTCTCCGCCATCTTGCGATGGCACCGTGGTTGCCTGAGAGCAACACGGGCGGAACTGCCAAACCGCGGAATTCCGCGGGCCTCGTGTATTGAGGAAAGGAGAGGAGGTTGCCGTTGAAGCTGTCGCCCGTCAAGGAATTTTCTTCGCCCAAAACACCGGGGATTTGACGCGCCACGCAGTCCGTCAAAACTGCGGCGGCGAGCGTGCCGTTGGTGAGCACGTAGTCGCCGATAGAAATTTCCCGCGTGATGGCGGCGTCGCGCACACGCTGGTCAATGCCTTCGTAGTGGCCGCTCACGAGCACGAGGCGCGGCTCGCGGGCAAGCTCGCGGGCGAGGTCGTTGGTGAGCGGCTCGCCGTCGGGGCACAGGTAGATGACGGGGCAGGCGGCGTCTGCGCCGCGCACGGCCTCGATGGCGTCGAAGAGCGGTTGGGGCGACATGAGCATCCCCGCGCCGCCGCCAAAGGGCGTGTCGTCCACGCGGCGATGTTTGTCGAGCGACCAGTCGCGGATGTCGCGGACGGTGATTTGGAGAAGCCCGTTTTCGACAGCGCGCCCGATGATGCTTTCAGAAAAAAATCCTTCGACCATCTTCGGAAAAAGTGTGAGCAAGTCTATGCGCATGGCGGCGAGGAAACCCGCAAACGCGCCCTCGTGGCAAGCAACTGTTGGCGGCGCGACGGCGGCGGCTGCGGCGGTGGCGGCGTGGGGCAGGGCAGGGCGGCGCGGGTGCGGCAGTGTGGTGGGTGTTGGCGCGGTGTGTTTGTTTGCGAAAAATATCTCTTGCGTTTTGGCGGTTGAGCGATTTCTTACCTCCCCCTTTACAACGTCTCAATGAAAGCAACCATCATCACACAAGGTCGTCAGTTCACGGTCAAAGAAGGCGACATCCTGAAAGTTAATCGTTACCCGGAAACCAAAGCCGGCGACACTGTCACGCTCGACCAAGTCTTGCTGCTCGGCGAGGGCGAGGGCGTGAGAATCGGGACGCCGACTATTGCGGGCGCCCGTGTCACCGCGACGATTTTGGAGAACAAGCGCGGGGAGAAGATTCGCATCTTCAAACACCGCCGCCGTAAAAATTACTCGCGCCGCCGTGGTCATCGGCAGGAGTTATCGGTTATCAAAATCGAGACCGTCCAAGGCTGAGCTTCGGGCGAGCACACCTTTCAACTACACTACACCAACCTCTAACCGGAAGACTCACACACTATGGCTACAAAAAAAGGCGGCGGCACATCCCGCAACGGTCGCGACTCAAACTCGCAGCGACTCGGCGTTAAACTCTACGGCGGCCAGAAGGCCCGCGCCGGCAACATTCTCATCCGCCAACGCGGAACCAAAATGCACCCGGGCGCAAATGTCGGCATCGGACGCGATCACACGCTCTTCGCGCTTGAAGACGGCATCGTCCGCTGGGACGCCGCACATCGGCGCGTCTCCGTGCAAGTCGTCGCAGCACCCGTCGCGACGGCAGCGGCGGCAGCGTAGGCCGACGGCAGCGACGGCGACGGCACCAATGGTGCCGCGACGTAGGCCGACGTAGCGACGCACCGCAAGGGGCGGCAAAAGGGACCGGCTTCGGCTCGGTCTCTTTTTGTGTGCGCACGAGGAGTGCGCACGGGATGCGCGGTAGATTATGAAGCGCGGTGCGAGGGATTTTTCGGGTTGCCGGAGTCTCTGCGTTTTTTCGCGATAGCTACCGCACGGGCCACGCCGAGCGATTTGTTGACAGTCTCGGTGTGCTCGTTTGCAGGGACAGAATCGGCGACGATGCCCGCACCCGCTTGGATGTATGCCTTGCCGTTTTTGAGCAGGGCACTGCGTATCGTGATGCAAGAGTCGTGGTTGCCCGAAAACGAAAAATAGCCGAGCGCACCGCCGTAAAAACCGCGCCGTGTGCCCTCAAGCTCCGTGATGATTTGCATCGCCCGCACCTTGGGCGCACCGCTGAGTGTGCCCGCCGGAAACGTGGCACGAAATACATCAAACGCATTTTTGCCCGCCGCAAGTTTGCCTTCCACCTGCGAGACGATGTGCATGACGTGCGAGTAACGCTCCACGACGGCGTATTCCTCGACGCGCACCGTGCCCGGCTCGCTCACGCGGCCAAGGTCGTTGCGTGCCAAATCCACCAGCATCAGGTGCTCGGCGCGTTCTTTCTCGTCGGCGAGCAATTCGCGCTCGAGTGCCTTGTCCGCCGCTTCGTCGCTGCCGCGCGGACGGGTGCCCGCAATGGGGCGTATCTCCATGCGCCCGCTTGTCACGCGGACGTTCACCTCTGGCGACGCGCCCGCGACTTGGAACCCCTCCCCGCTTTCCAAAATAAACATGTGCGGCGAGGGATTGATGTAGCGCAGGACGCGGTAGAGGTCGAGCGCGTCGCCGTCGTAGTCTTGCTCGAAACGTTGCGAGAGGACGACCTGCACACCGTCGCCCGCAAAAATATACTCGCGGGCTTTTTGCGCAGCGGCCTCGAAAGCCTCGCGCGAGAAGTTGCTCTTCGGCGGCTCCGGCTCGGCGTCGGTCACAAGCTCGGAGGGCGCGAGGGCGCGAGGGGTTTTCAGTGTGTTGAAAAGCACCTTCAACTCGATGGCGGCCTGTTCCCAAACCTCGCCGGTGTCTGCGTCGTCGGCGATGAATGCGTTGACGCACAGGCGCAGGAGTTGGCGGGCGTGGTCAAAAATCACGAGGCTGTCCATGACCATAAATTGCAGCAGCGGCACACCCAGCTCGTCTTTGGGCGCGAGCGGCACCGAAGGCTCGACGCAATGGATGTATTCGTGCCCCACGAAGCCAACGGCACCACCAGTGAACGGCGGCATTCCGGGTAGCGGGACAGGGCGGCACGGGGCGATGATTTTTTCAACGAGTGCGAGCGGGTCAGCGGGCGTGGGGAAAGTTTCTGAGGTGCCGTCGCGATGTTTGATGACGGTGCGGTCGTCCCAAGCGGTGATGATTTGTTTGGGGCGTGCGCCGACAAAACTGTAGCGGCTGATGTGTTCGCCGCCTGTTACCGACTCGAGCAGGAACGATGGCCCGCGTGTGCGCAACTTGGCATAGACGGAAACGGGTGTCTCCATGTCTGCCATCAAATCCGCGTAAACGGGGATGACATTTCCCTCGCGGGCAAGTTTGGCGAAAGTGTCTTTATCGGGAAAAATCTTCACAGCGCGAACGTAGGCGGCAGCCGCAGTGGCTCAACGCTTTTCGCGGCGAAGGGCGGTTTGGCGGTTAGGGGGCGAGGCGTTCGATGCGCCAGCCGTTTTCTGTGTTGGGGTCGCGTGTGTATTGAAAGCGGTCGTGCAGGCGATTGGGGCGACCCTGCCAAAACTCCACGGTTTGCGGGATGACGCGGTATCCGCCCCAGAAGTCGGGCAGTGGCACTTTTCCCTCTGAAAACTTGCGTTTCATTTCGTCGAGTTTTTTCAGGAGAAGTTGGCGAGTGGTGATGACTTGGCTTTGGTGTGAGACCCATGCGCCGAGTTGGCTACCGTAGGGGCGGGTGGCGAAATAGCGCAGGGATTCGAGTGCGGTGATTTTTTCCACTGTGCCTGTGATTTGCACTTGGCGCTCCAGATGCAACCACGGGAAAAGCAGCGTGGCGCGTGGGTTGGCGGCGATGTCGAGGGCCTTCTTGCTCGAATAATTTGTAAAAAAAACAAAACCGTGTTCATCAAAAACTTTCAGGAGCACGGTGCGGCATGACGGGCACCCATCGGCGCTGACTGTGGCGAGGCTCATTGCGTTAGGTTCGTGCAGTTGGGCTTCGCAGGCTTGTTTGAACCAAACTTCAAACTGCCTGAACGGCGTGGCAGCGAGGTCCTTTTGTTCAAGTCCCGCCTTAGCGTATTCGGTGCGCAAATATGCGATATCCATACCTCAAACAGCCCGCATTCTTCCCTCTCCGCAATCCGCAAAATTTTGGGGACGGGTCTGATTTTTATCTTGGGGACGGGTCTTTTTTTTCTGGCATTTTGCCGGGTCTGGTGATTTTCTGGGTGGCTATGGCTCGTAACAGAAGACTGAAAATCAAACCGGACGCGGCTGTTTATCATTGCATCTCTCGCACGATAAACGGAGAAAAATTATTCGGTGACACCGAGAAGGAGGTCATGCGCAAGCAACTCCGCTGTGTCGCCGATTTCTGCGGAGTAACCGTGGTGACATTCGTTCT
>JAITPT010000074.1 GCA_031289285.1 Puniceicoccales bacterium | reverse complement strand
CGCCAACCCTATTTCAGGGACTGTCCCCTTAGCGCTTCCTACCCCACTGCCCGCCGCCGCCCTCCGAGAAAATCACCACGCCACGGCTCGACGCGGCGACTTAAGTCGCCGGGCCGCGCCCGCTTTAAGCGGGCTTTCGGCGGCTAAAGCCGCCGCCCCGTCTGCCACCGGGAGCGCGGGTTGTCCGATGTCGCCTGCGGCTCGGTACTGACCCGCCTGAACTGGGTTCGCAGGTCTCCGACCTGCGTCGCCACGTCACCGCCAACCCTATTTCAGGGACTGTCCCCTATTTCAGGGACTGTCCCCTTAGCTCCCTTAGCTCCCCTCACTTCCGCAGCCGTATCTTCTCCGCGACACCACTTTCCTCCCAACGCCACCCTTCCGCCCAACGTCGCCCTCTCAAAAAATTAGCGATGGGCGCGTTTGGGAACTTTGGCGGGGCGGTGGTTTCTTCTTGTTTCTTAGATGCAAGGAGTTTGCATTACAAAGGAACGGCAACCTTGCCAAAATCCATCCAGTTCCCAGCTCCAGTTTCCAGTTCCAGCTCCAGCCACTCTGCCACAACCCGCCACAGCCGCTATGCCACCGCCCAGTATTCATTGCAAAAACGCCACCTTCGGCTACCCCGGACGCGAAGTCTTGCGGGGTGTTAACCTTGCGTTGCCTGCGGGCGCGCTCGGACCTATAGCCGCCACCGCCGCCACCGAGGCCACCGCCCCCGCCACCCACCCTTAACCCACGCGAGACCTCCCTAATGTTCGACATTTTCAAAGACATTTTTTCAACCGGCTTTCTCCTGCGCCACGCGCTCGACGCCACGCTCGTGCTGGGCGCCACGGCCCCGGTTGCCGGGTGTTTTCTGCTGTTGCGCCGCGCCACGTTTTTGGGCGTCGCGCTGCCGCAAGTTTCGGCGGCGGGGATGGCGTGCGGGATGGTAGCCGTCGCGCACACCGGGATGCAGGGGCACGGCGCGCCTGCGGTGGCCGAGCACGGGGGCGGTGCCGCCGGGCTGGCCGGGGCCGCGCTCGCCGTGGCGGCGGCGTTGGCGGTGTTGGCGTGGCTCGAACGCCGCAGTGGCACCGGCGCGGCGGACGCGCGGCACGGCGCACTTTACGCGCTCGCCGGAGCCACGATGACGCTCGTGCTCGTAGCCGACCCATGCACCGAGCACGGTTTTACGAGCCTGCTGAGCGGGGATTTGGTGTCGGTGGGGCGCGGCGAATTTGCGATGTCGGCGGGCGTGTTGGTGCCGGCGGCGGTGGCGCTGTTGCTGTTCCGGC
Organism: Puniceicoccales bacterium; assembly: GCA_031289285.1. Taxonomy (GTDB): domain Bacteria; phylum Verrucomicrobiota; class Verrucomicrobiia; order Opitutales; family UBA953; genus CALNBE01. The sequence continues at coordinate 2,402 of JAITPT010000074.1, read as the reverse complement.
GGGAGTTTCTCGGGGCCGGGGCAGACGGCGCGTTTATGGCGGCGGCGGGGTGGCGCGTGGGGCGGTGGAACGCGCTGTTGCTGGCGCTCGTGGGAGCACTGGTGTGCTCGGCAATGCATCTGGCCGGGCCGCTGGTTTGCTTGGGCGCGATGTTGCTCCCGGCGCTTTCGGCCCGTGCGCTGGCGTGGAGCATGGGCGCGTTTTTCTTGCTGGCGCCGCTGTTGGGGGTCGTGGGGGCGTTCGCGGGTTTTGTGGTGGCGTATTGGCAAGATTTCCCGGCGGGCGTGACCATCGTCGCCATGCACGGAGTCGTGCTCGCAGCAGCAGGGGTGGTCTCGCTTTTGCGCCGCCGGAGCACGACAGCGACAGCGCGGTGACGACAATGGTGACGTGTTGACATCCCGCCTGTATTTCGCAAGACAGCCCCCGTTTTCGCTCCACAAGCAACAGCTCCCGCAAACCACAACAACACGCCGTGAACGCCGCCACACATCTCCAAAAAAAAGTAAAAGTCTGCTTTGGGCACAGACTGCGTGCGAGGCGCACAAGCGTTTTCCGCCTGCCCGCCTCGCACGCGACCGCAAAAACAACAAAGCAAATCTTCTTCCAATCGCTGCCGTCGTCACCGCAACGCCGCCAAATTTTCTCATCAATCCCATGATAAAAACATTACACATTAAAAACTTCAAAAGTCTGCGGGACGTCCGCCTTGAACTCAATTCGCTGAACATCTTCATCGGCACCAACGCCAGTGGAAAATCCAACATCTTCGATGCGCTCCGCGTGCTTCAAGGCATCGGGAATGGTTTCACGGTCGCCGAAGTTTTTGACGGCAAACCCAGAAGTGCCACCAGCGAAGTCTGGGATGGCATCCGCGGCGGCAGTTCACAGGCGGCATTCAAAAGCAATCCCAATGAAAACGGTTCTTTGGAGGCGACGTTCAAGGAGATTTCCAGCGAAAAAGTTTCTTTTGAAGTGGAAACCCAAAACAATGCCAACGCGCCGAGAGAATTTTACAAAATTGGAATCAACACTTCCACGCTCCGGGTGACGGACGAACAATTCAATTTTGGCGGAGAAGTTTACAATTCAATCAACGATACGTCTTCCGCCGCATCCCCCGTTATCTCGGTGCGCTATCAACACGGTAAAGCCGGAAAACAACCTCACATAATTTGTTCACCCGAACGCCCTGTATTGACGCAATTGGCCCAGGGCCAACGCGAAGAATGGGAAAAAAGGCATGTCCAAGCCGCCGCCCATTTTGCCCGTTCCCTCGCGAATATGCAGTGTATGGATCCCACGCCCTCAATGCTACGCAAATACTCGCAAGCACAAAGCGTCACGCGCATGGGAGAGCGCGGAGAAAACTTTGCCGCGCTCATTCAAACAATTTGCAACGACCCCGCTTCAAAGGCGGCTTATATCTCATGGCTGAAACAACTGCGCCCAAGCGAAGTGGATGATGTCGGGATACTCAAAGGCGCAATCGGAGAAACGATGTTTAGCCTTAAAGAAAATGGCCGCGACTTCCCCGCGCCTGTTCTTAGCGACGGCACCCTTCGGTTCGCCGCCATCACAGCTGCATTCTTTCAAAGCGACATGCCCGAACTCCTCACTATTGAAGAAATCGAAAACGGCATCCACGCCAGCCGCCTGCGGTTATTGATAGAATTACTGCGCAGCCGGACGAATTCAGGGAAGACACAAGTCATTGCCACAACCCATTCTCCAACCGTGCTCGCATGGTTGCAAGAGCAGGAGTATAAACACACATTTTTCTGCAAACGGGACGAGAAGACTGGCGAATCCAAAATTCTCCCACTTACGGAAATCCCGAACTTCAACGAAATAGTAAAGAAACAATCCATCGGCGACCTCTTTGCCGAAGGTTGGATGGAGGACGCACTATGAGCTTCAAGGTTCTCGTAATTCCTGAAGATCCGACCAACAATGGCTACATCCTGAAGCCGTTGGTTGAGGCGATTTTGGCCGATGCCGGAAAGCCTAATGCGAAAGTAAAGGTGCTCACTTCGCCCCGCTTAAACGGGTTCGCACAAGCAAAAAAAGCGATAGACGAAGAGTTAGTTGATCGCTATGGCTTCTACCATTTATGGATTTTCATTCCCGACGCCGACTGTGCCAAGCCCGATTCTATGCGGGAGATGGAGAACAGACTCGCGAAGAAAAACATAAAATTACTCTGTTGCCCGGCTCAGCCTGAAGTAGAAATCTACGCCTGCGTTGCTCACCGCGACCAACTTGGCGCACAATGGGAAACCGTCCGCGCATCCGACCGAATGAAAGAGGTTTACTTTGCGGAAATACTTGAAAAAAATGGCGACTCCAGAGCTGCTGGCGGCGGGCGAACGGAACTCATCAAAGCCAGTCTCACGCCGATA
>JAITPT010000315.1 GCA_031289285.1 Puniceicoccales bacterium | reverse complement strand
CAACAGTAACCCTAAAAACGGCAGTTAATGCGGGCGGTTTTGCGCAATCTTTTGGCCGTCTGCGGCTTGCGCTTTCCGCTCCACGCACCGCAAGGTGCGTCTTCACAAATCCATCAAGCGCATCTGCCACAACATCTTCTCGCAATGCTTCCCCTCCAACTGCCGTTTTTAGGGTAACAGACCGTAAAACCTAAAAACCGTCGAGGGTAACAGGTTTAGCAATCCGCGCCGATTCAAGGGTGGTTTTCGGGTTGAGAATTAGGAGTTTCGGAGTCTTCGAGTTTAGGTTCTTCGGAAAAATAAACGGGGATGTCGTAAGGAAGGCAAATTGTGTCAAAAACAATATCGAATGGCAGAGGCACCAGCGTAAGCGGGAAAAGTATCAGCGAGCAACCTCTACCCGTTGCGCACTCACCCTCTTTGGCTCCTTCTCCTAAAAATATGTATCTGAGATACTTGAAATTAGCCCTCGTTCCAATATACAATGGCTTTGGGGATTCATCTTCCCATTGCAGTCTTCTTGCGATGGAGAAACAACCACCACTACCCAATGCTACCGCAAAAAGCAGGAAGACGAGAACGGTTTTTTTGAAATTAAGATGTAGGTTTTTCATAAGTAAAAGATGTTCGTGAGAGGTGGCATGTCCTATTGAGATGTTTTGATGTCATCGGGAATAGAGTCAAGTGCTTTGTTTATTCCCGAAAGGAAATGTCCAAAACTTGTGGAAGTGTTATTTTGGCGTTCCGCATTGAGAAACTTTCCTATCTCTCGTGAGCCGCTTACTTTTGTATAGCGGTCCTTAGTGATTTTTTTCAGTTCTGTTGAGGGTGAGTTAATGTTGTCTGGAACTCTGTATTTCTCCTTGCCTTTATATTGAAGCAGACTGCCTTTCTCTATATTAAGACCGCTTTCCACCGCATTGAGGTCTCCAAAATACCAACTTTCCAGTTCATGACAAGCGATGCGCACTACGGTTTCTGGTTTTCCCGCACTGCGGCATTTTTCCACTAAATTGGCTTTTATTTCGCGACAGTCTCCGGCGTCTTGATCGCGCAGGACCATAAAGGCCGTGTGTGGGCTAGTCCAATAGCGTAACTTCCGATATAATTGTTTCTCTAAATCACCTTTCCCCTCAAACGGGATGCACTTCAACTCGACATCCTTAGGGAGGATACGGGGCAGGAGACCTTCAAGCATCGCTTGCGCTGAACGCTCTTCAAGTAAAATGACTAATGTTTTTGTCACGGATTCACCTCCCCCAGAAATCCTTGTTTCCAGAGCCAGCCCATTTTGTCGCCTTCTTTCATGTATGCTTCGATTTGTTTGTCGTCGCGTGCGCACTTGATAGTTGTGTATCCGTCTTTTTTTTGTAGCCAGAAGACTTCTTCAAGTTGTGCGGCATTAAGGAAATCTGGAGAGTGCGTGGAAACAAAAACCTGTCCGCCGCGGCGTGAGTATTCTCGAAACTCTTCTGCGAGTTCCTCTAATAACGTGGAGTAAAGTTGGTTTTCCGGTTCTTCTACGCACAGAAGCGGATGCGGATTGGGGTCATATAGCAAAACTAAATAAGCGAGCATTTTGATTGTGCCGTCCGAGACATTGCGGGCAAGAAAAGGGTCGGTAAATGCTCCGTCCCGAAATTTGAGCAAGATGCGCCCTTCTTCCGTTTGTTTCGTCTCCACGCTTGCAATTCCCGGAACACGTTTGCTGAGTTTCTCGATAATGCTGTCAAAGACGTTGCGGTGCTGTTTGTAGAGATATTCTACGACATTGGAGAGGTTTTCTCCTTCCCTTGAAAGATACTCGGCATAACCAGCTTCCTGTTCCGGGCGGGCTTTGTTGATATGGAAATCAGAAACATGCCAGTTTTCTATTAAAGTGCCCAGTGCTTTGACGGCTGGGAATTTTTCAAATTGCGCGAGTCCCTTTATGGCGAGGATGTCGGGGGATTTTAATTCTTGTTCTTCGCGTTTGAGATCTTTTTCTTCACTTACTTTCTCGTCTATTTCGTTGGTTACGGCGGTCCCTTTGCCATTTTTGAAATCCAGAAAATGCCAAGGTTTTCCGTGCCCGCCTCGCCGATATTTTAGCACTTCGTGTTCGACAATGGCACGTCCGTCCTTTTCGTTAATGCTGAGTGTGTAGGTGATGAGGTGCTTTTGTGGCGGGGCGCGGAATTTTATTTCTATTTCAATTGGTTCGTTGGAGTCGCGGCTGCGCACTTCTTGAAATCCGCGGCTGCCGCCGAGTTTTGCGAGGGCGGTGGTGACGTTTGTCAGCATGGCGTCGCGGAGAAAGCCAAAGATAGAGAAAAAAGTGGATTTTCCCGTTCCGTTTGCACCGATTAGGATGGCGAAGCGCGGGATGTCTCGCATTTCCGCTTTTTTGAAAGAACGGAAGTTTTTAAGGTTGATTTGTTCGATGTGCATAGTGTTTTTTTAGTTTCCGCCTACGCGGCTGGTGTCTTTGGCGTTGGCTTCGAAGGCGGCCATTATGGCGTCGTCGCCGGTGAGGCCTTCGGCTTTGGCTTGGGTGATGTGCTCCAACATGCGCTTGTAGTCTTTGGGAATGATTTTGATGAACTTTGGGAGATTGGTTTCCCAAGCGGCTAAAATCTCGGCGGCGACGGTGCTGGCGGTGTGGCGGGCGTGGTTTTCTATGTAGTGTTTTAACTCGGCGGCTTCCGCAGGGTCTTCGACACGCTCGAGGTGAACCATGCCAGTATTGATGTTTGCGGTGGCGTCGGAATGCGGGTCGTAGAGATAGCCGACGCCGCCACTCATGCCGGCGGCGAGGTTGCGCCCCGCAGGGCCGAGGATGACGGCGCGCCCGCCAGTCATGTATTCGAGGGCATGGTCGCCGACGGCTTCCACGACGGCGGTGGCACCAGAGTTGCGCACACAAAAACGCTCGCCTGCGGCACCGTTGGCGTAGAGTTCGCCAGAGGTCGCGCCGAAGAGGGCGACGTTGCCGAGGATGATGTTTTTGGCAGGAATAAAGGCGGAGTCGGCAGCGAGGGCGTCGGGCGGGCGGATGATGATTTTGCCGCCAGAGAGGCCTTTGCCGGTGTAGTCGTTGGCGTCGCCGTGGAGGATGAAGGTCATGCCGGCGGGGATGAAGGCGGCGAAACTTTGCCCAGCGGAGCCGTCGAAGTGGAGCGTGATGGTGTCTTCGGGGAGGCCTGCGGCACCGTGTTTTTTGGTGAGTTCGGAGCCGGTAAGTGTGCCGACGACGCGGTTGATGTTGCGCACGGGGAGGCGGGCTTCGACTTTTTCGCCGTGCTCGATGGCGGGGCGGCAAAGGGCGGCGAGGTTGGCGCGGCGGTCGAGAGATTTGTCGAGGCCGTGGTCTTGCGGGATTTGGCAGTGGCGTCCGGTCTCGGGGCCGGCGTCGGGGATGTAGAGGAGGTTTGCGAGGTCTATGCCGCGGGCTTTCCAGTGGTCGTCGGCGGTGCGGGGTTGGAGGCGGTCCACGCGGCCAACCATTTCGGCGAGTGTGCGGAAGCCCAGCGAGGCCATTAGCTCGCGCACTTCTTGGGCGATGTAGCGCATGAAGTTGACGACGTGTTCGGGTTTGCCGGCAAACTTTTGGCGGAGTTTGGGGTTCTGGGTGGCGACGCCGGCGGGGCAGGTGTTGAGCTGGCAGGCGCGCATCATGATGCAACCGGTGGCGACGAGCGCGGTGGTGGCGAACCCAAATTCCTCCGCGCCGAGTAAGGCGGCGATAACGACGTCGCGTCCGGTCTTGAGTTGGCCGTCGGTCTCGACGGCGATGCGGGAGCGGAGGTTGTTGAGGACGAGTGTCTGGTGCGTCTCGGCGAGGCCGAGTTCCCAAGGCAGACCGGCGTGCCAGATGGAGTTGAGCGGCGAAGCGCCGGTGCCGCCGTCGTGGCCAGAGATGAGGACGACGTCGGCGTGGGCTTTGGCGACGCCGGCGGCGACGGTGCCGACGCCGACTTCGGAGACGAGTTTGACGCTGATGCGGGCGCGGTGGTTGGCGTTCTTGAGGTCGTGGATAAGCTCGGCGAGGTCTTCGATGGAGTAGATGTCGTGGTGGGGCGGGGGCGAGATGAGGCCGACGCCCGGTGTGGTGTGGCGTGTGCGCGCGACCCAGGGATAGACTTTGGGGCCGGGGAGTTGGCCGCCTTCGCCGGGCTTCGCGCCTTGCGCCATTTTGATTTGGATTTCGCGGGCGTTGACGAGGTATTCGGAGGTGACGCCGAAGCGACCGGAGGCGACTTGTTTGATGGCGGAGTTTTTGCTGTCGCCGTTGGGCAGCGGGGCGAAGCGGGCGGGGTCTTCGCCGCCTTCGCCGGTGTTGGATTTGGCACCGAGGCGGTTCATGGCGATGGCGAGCGTCTCGTGCGCTTCTTGGGAAATGGAGCCGTAAGACATGGCACCTGTTTTGAAGCGGCGGACGATGCTCTCGATGGGTTCGACCTCTTCGACGGGGATGGCCTCGGCGGGCTTGAAGGCGAGGAGGCTGCGCAGGGTGCAGAGGTGGGCGGACTGGTCGTCTATGAGTGCGGTGTATTCCTTAAACGTCGCGTAGGAGGCGGTGCGGACGGCGCGTTGGAGGAGCTGGATGGTGAGCGGGTTGAAGAGGTGGTATTCGCCGTCGTGCCGCCATTTGAATTGGCCGCCGGCGGGCAGGGCGGTGTCGCCGCGTGCGACGGGGCCGTGCGGGTCGTAGGCGTCGCGGTGTCGGGCGAGGGTCTCGGTGGCGATGGTGTCGAGGCCGATGCCGCCGATGCGCGAGGGCGTCCAGGTGAAGTATTGGTCAACGAGGTTTTGGCCGATGCCGACTGCCTCGAAGACTTGTGCGCCGCGGTAACTTTGGATGGCGGAGACGCCCATCTTGGAGGCGATTTTGACGATGCCTTTGGAGAGGGCTTTGACCAAGTTTTTGTGCGCGGTGTGTGGGTCGGTTTTGAGGAGACCGCGGGCGATGAGGTTATCTGCGGCGGCAAAGGCGAGGTAGGGGTTGACGGCGGAAGCGCCGTAGCCGACGAGGAGGGCGTGGTGGTGGACTTGGCGGGCTTCGCCGGTCTCGACGATGAGGCTGGCCTTGGTGCGCAGGCCTTCGCGGATGAGGTAGTGGTGGAGGCCAGCGGTGGCGAGGAGGGCAGGGATGGGGGCGTTGGCGGCGTCGGCGGCGCGGTCGCTGAGGATGAGGATGCCGGCACCGTTGCGGATGGCGTCGCGGGCGGCGGCGCAGAGGCCGTCGAGCGCGGCGGCGAGCGCAGCCTTCGGGGAGACGCCGGGGGCGGGGACGGGGAAGGTGATGGGGAGCGTGGCGACGGTGAGGCCGTGGAGGGTGTTGGCGCGGATGCGGGCAAGCTCGTCGTCGGTGAGGACGGGGTGCGGTATCTCGATGCGGCGGCAAGCGGCGGGGCGCGGGTTGAGGAGGTCGCCCTCGGAGCCGAGGCGGGTCTCGGAGGCGGTAATGATTTCCTCGCGGATGCTGTCAATGGGCGGGTTGGTGACTTGGGCGAAGAGTTGTTTGATGTAGTCGTAGAGGAGGCGGGGTTTGTTGGAGAGGACGGCGAGCGGGGTGTCGTTGCCCATGCTGCCGACGGCTTCGACGCCGTCGCGAGCCATCGGGAGGAGGATGGTGGTCTCGTCTTCGTAGGTGTAGCCGAAGGCGCGTAGGGCGCGGGAGTGGGCGGCGGCGGTGGTGTCGGCGTTGGCTGCGGGCGCGGGTGCGGTGGCGGTGGCGGTGGGCGCGGTGGCGGTGGGCGCGGTGGGTATCGGGGGGTTGGGGAGGTCTTCGAGGTGGACGAGGTTTTCCGCGAGCCATTGGCGGTAGGGTTGGGCGGCGGCGAGGTCGTTTTTGATTTGCTCGTCGTCGAGGATTTTTCCGGCGGCGGTGTCAACGAGGAACATGCGTCCGGGTTTGAGGCGGCCTTTGCGAGCGATGTTTTCCGGCTGAATGGAGTCGAGCACACCGGCCTCTGAGGCGAGGACGCAGAGGTCGTCTTTGGTGATGTAGTAGCGTGCGGGGCGCAGGCCGTTGCGGTCGAGGATGGTGCCGATGAGTTTGCCGTCGGTGAACGCGATGGCGGCGGGGCCGTCCCACGGCTCCATGAGGCAGGCGTGGTATTGGTAGAAGGCGCGGCGGGCGGGGTCCATGCTCTTGTGGTTAGACCACGGCTCTGGAATCATCATCATGACGGCGTGAGGCAGCGAACGCCCCGCGAGGTGGAGTAGCTCGAGGGTGTTGTCGAACATGGCGGAATCGCTGCCGTTGGGGTTTATGACGGGGAGGATTTTTTTGATGCTATCGCCAAAAAGGTCGCTCGTAAAAAGTGCTTGACGAGCGTGCATCCAGTTGACGTTGCCGCGCAGTGTATTGATTTCGCCGTTGTGCGCGATGTAGCGGTAGGGGTGGGCGCGGTCCCACGAGGGGAAGGTGTTTGTGGAGAAACGGGAGTGGACGAGGGCGATGGCGGTTTTGAGGTCGGGGTCGCGCAGGTCTGCGAAGTAGTCGGCGACTTGGGTGGCGAGCAACATGCCCTTATAGACGATGGTGCGCGAGGAGAGGCTGGGCTGATACCACATCTCGGAGCCGCCGATGCCGTCGGCACTAAGCTCGGCGGAAGCGCGTTGGCGGATGACGTAGAGGCGGCGCTCGAAGGCGAGCGGGTCGGTGGCGCGGGCGCGGAGTGTGTCGGCACTGGCGGCGACGAAGACTTGGCGGACGCTGGGTTCGCAGGATTTGGCGGTGTTGCCGAGGGAGGCGTTGCTGACGGGCACGGTGCGCCAGCCCAGAAGTGTCTGGCCTTCGCTGCGGACGATTTGCTCGAAGCGCTCTTCGAGGACGCGCCGCTGGACGGCGTTGCGGGGGAGGAAAACAAGGCCTGTGCCGTAGTGCCCGACGGCGGGGAGCGTGAAGCCGAGAGCGGCAGTGGCGCGGGCGAGAAACTCGGCGGGGATTTGCAGGAGGATACCGGCGCCGTCGCCGGTGTTTGTCTCGGCACCAGTGGCGCCGCGGTGGTCGAGTTTTTCGAGAACTTCGAGACCTTGGGCGACGATTTTGTGCGAGGCGCGTCCCTTGATGTCCACGACGAAGCCGATACCGCAGGCGTCGTGTTCAAACGCCGGATCGTAAAGCCCCTGTTTGCCCGGGCGGGTAGTGCGCCCGTGCCCACGCGTGCGCGTGTATCCGTGCCCGCGCCCGTGTCTCGAAACGGCACCTTGCGGACACCCACTGGCGGCACTTGTGGTGTCGGCACCTATGCCAGCGGCTGCGTTCATGGCGGTGTCTGCGCGCATGGTGGCGTTGGCGAAATCTCTGTGTTTGTTCATTCTGATTCTCTGTTTTATGAAAAATTGGTTTGGCGTGAAAAAACCTGCCGACGCCGAAAAAACGGTGTCTGCGGACATCTTTCCGTAAGAAAGGGGGGCGCAACAAGGTGCGATTTTCCCGTCGCCCCGCAAGCGAGAAAAACAGGTGACGGAGTCAAACCTCGCGAATATTTAACCAGGCTAAATAATGTCCTTGACATGGTGTTAAAAAATGGAAAGAGGCTCCGCATGACCGCAACGCAGGTTGCCAATTCTGCTTCATTCACCCGAACACCACAACACACTCACGACAAGCCCGCATAAGATTCGCGCGGGACGGAATGGCGGAATTGTCCCAAAAACGGCAGTTAATGCGGGCAGTTTTGCACAATCTTTTGGTCGTCTGGGCTGCTCTTTTCGCCCCTCGCACCGCAAGGTGCGCGTCGGGAAGGCGCAAACTACAGCCGCCTCAAAATCTTGAACAAACCCATCCCGCTGAACTGCCGTTCTTAGGATCATTCGAGTAACAACGTTGATAGCCACCAGCGTTTCGGCATATTTCCGCGCCATGCAAAACTTCCCATCGGTGTTCAGTCATTTCGCGTGTTGCGCGAGGGCGGCTACGCCAGCAAAAAACGTTGTCTGTAAAATCGAGGAATAAACTCACGCTGCCGATGAAGGAGTGTCTTTCGCCGCGAAAAGTGTCCACGACAAGAACACCTGCAAGAGAAAAAAGCGTCTGGCACTTTTTGCACTGCGCAAAAGATTGTGCAAGCCGTGCCAGCCGCAAAAGCGTCGGGGTGGAACGGAGGAGTGCTTTTTTGCAGCGAAAAGTGTCCACGACAAGAACACCTGCAAGAGAAAAAAGCGTCTGGCACTTTTTGCGTTCTTTTTGCGTTCGCACAACATCTTCTCGCAATACTTCCCCCCCAACTGCCGTTTTTAGGATTATTGGATTATGCCGTAGTCGCTGAGTTGGGGGAGGAGTTTGGCTTTTAGGGCGTCGTGGGCAGTTTTTAAGGCGGCAAACTCTGGTGCGCCAAGATGTTCGTCTTGAAGAGATTGCTTGATTTGCCACCAGCCAGCGTCCCATGTCGCAATTTTGAATTTGCCCGTGCGCAATCGGGGAAGACTTGCAAAATAAAGGCGATAGAGAACGCGGGCGGCGTCAAGGACGGCGTGTGCTTCGGCGGAAAACACAGACGGCAGCACAGACGTCCGGCGCGAGGCAGGTGCTTTGCCTGCGCGCGCGGATAACCAGCGGGCGACAAAAGTGTCCGTCGCAGAAAGGAGCGAAAACTTGATGTCAACATCCGCGATTTTCCATGTTTTTACTTCTTTTAACAAAAACGGGAAAAAGTGATTGTGGATTTGGTAGGTCTGCCCTTCGTATTCTACGTCTTTTAGGGCGGCGGTTTGGTTGCTGTTGCTAAGCAAGTTCCAGACGGTGCAATCTATGACGAAGTCAGCGGACAATTCGCGGTTCGGCTTCATGAATTGGTCTCTGTCGTTCAGCCATGTGGCGCGAGGGATGCGTTGCGCGGCATGTATGACCATAGATTTTTCAAAGTTTTCCTGAATAATAGAGTATGCGCCCGCATTGACTTCCGGTCCCGATAAGAAGCAAACGTAATTTTGATGCTGAAAATCATTTCTACCTGCTTGTAGAGAACCGAGGAAACCGGTAGCAATTCTGTCCCGCCTGTCCTTGTTTTTCGATTTTACAGCGATTGCAGAGCCAAGCGGCGGAAATTTTTGCCGCGCTGGGGGACGAGAAACCCATTTGCTTAAAAAATTACTTTTATGTATGGATTGGAAAAGTTTTGTTCCAATTTTTACCACCTTTTCATCGAAAACATCCAATTTGATTTTTTGTTTTTCTATCTTCTTATTGATGGACAGATCCCAAAGCAGAAATCCAATTGGGAATGCGTTATTTTTGTTGGTTCCGCTAAAGTTTGCAGAACTGAAAACAAAGCCGTTCTCAAACTGAAAATTGAAAACATTATCACGTAATTTTTGATCATTATTTGCGTTCACGTATTTCAATGTTGAGAACATTCCAAGGAGAGCGTTTCTGTTTTCGAATTCTTTTTTTATCCTGTAAATAAATTGCGCAAAAAGTTCCCGTGAGGTTTCGCCAAGATTTGCATCGTGCATGTGTTTGCGAACACGGGTTTCAGCTACTTCTACTTTATTACTTCCTCTGGCCATTCCCGCCGATGCCGTTGCGAAGGGCGGGTTGATGAGGATTATCCATTTTAATTTAGGGTTCTTTAAGTCGTCGCGGAGTTTTTGTGGGAGTTTCCATGTGAGTTCAAAGTTAAAGCCGTCGGTGTCGGCAAAGACATTGCCAAT
>JAITPT010000146.1 GCA_031289285.1 Puniceicoccales bacterium | reverse complement strand
ACCGTTTTGCGTGGGCCCACGGCCGCCGCCTACGCCCTTGCCGCTCTCGACCACCTCCGCCAGCGCGGACGCCGCACGGACGTCCGCGCCACTTGACAGCCCGAGAAAAACAGGCACGGTTGGCGCACATGAAATACTTCGTTGACACCTTTCACCGCGACGTGGACGAGAGAATCGAAAGGGAGCTTCGAGCCTTCGATGAGTTTGACCGCGTCTGCTCGACGCCGGAGCAATCGCGGGCATACCTGATTCGCGCTGGTTTTATCACCGAGGATGGGCAGTTGACCGAGCGGTATGGCGGACCGCGCCAGAAAAACATTTCCCTCCAAACCGCAACGAACGACAACCAATGAAATTGCTCAATGTCGTTGTTGGTTACCACGGGTGCCCGCGATATGTCGGAGAAAAAGTCTTGCTCTCGGAGCACGAACACTTGTTGCCGAGTGCCAATCCGTGGGATTGGCTTGGTGGCGGGGTTTATTTTTGGGAGGACAATCCGCAACGAGCACTGGAGTGGGCAAAGAAGAACAAACAAATCTCGGACCCATTTGTAATTGGTGCGATGATACGGACGGAGGACTGCTTGGATTTGACGGAGGTGAAATCAATAGATCTGCTCAAATACTCATACAATTCCCTGAAACAGCGGCTTGACAAAGCTGGGACACCGTTGCCTGAAAACAAGCCCTTCGGCGAAGATGACAAAGACGAAGTTCGCCGATATCTGGACTGCGCGGTCATCGAAAATGCCCACGAAACTCTGAAAGAATCGGGGCAACCTCCTTATGCTTCCGTTCGTGGTATTTTTTCAGAAGGTCTGCCGATTTTCTCGGGGGCGGAAATCCACTCAATGTCGCATGCTCAAATCGCGGTGCGTGACACACGCAGTATTCTTGCCTACTTTCGCCCGCGTTCAGCGGAATAATCTCCGACCTCGACCATATTCACCCGCCCGCCTTTTCGCCATGAACCATATCCCCAAAACGCTTCCCACCGCCGACGCTTCCACCACCGACGCGCCCGCCGTCCTTCCCGACCCGCTGCCAATCCGCCCGTTCTCTCGCACCGCCCGCCTCTCGGTTACACTGCCCGGCTCTAAGAGCATCACCAATCGCGCCCTCGTTCTCGCCGCCCTCGCCGCCGGCACCACCACGTTGCGCGGGGCGTTGTTCAGCCGCGACACACGCATCATGGTCGCTGCGCTGCGCGAACTCGGTTTCTCGGTGGAGTGTGCTGAGGCGGCGCGAGAAATCACCGTTGGCGGGCGCGGCGGCGAAATCCCGAACGCACGGGCGAGCCTGCATGTCGGCAACGCCGGAACGGCGGCACGTTTTCTCACTGCCATGCTCGCGTTGCGGCGCGGCGGCGAATACGCGCTCGACGGCGACGACGCCATGCGCCGCCGCCCGATGGACGGCCTGTTACGAGCACTCGAACCCTTGGGCGCGACCGCCACCGCGCCGGACGGTAGCCTCGCAAAATCCTTCCCGTTCACGCTGCGCACGGCGGGGCTACGCGGCGGCGAAATCCTCGCCGACGCCTCCGCCAGCTCGCAAATTCTCTCGGCCTTGCTCCTCGTCGCCCCGCTTGCGCCCGCTCCGCTACGCATCCGGCTTGCCGGCAAAACCGTCTCCGAACCATTTGTGGAAATGACCCTCCGCCTGATGTCGCAATTCGGCGCACCCCCACCGGAAACTTCGCCCACGCCGTCCACGCCGGACGCCGCCACCACTTTCGCATTTCGCGGCAACGCCAACTACCACTCCCCCGCCTACGCCTACGACATCGAGCCTGACGCAACCGCTGCCAGTTATTTTCTTGCCCTCCCGCTTGCCGCGCCTGTGTCCGTCCTCGTGCGCGGGCTGCGCGAAAACAGCCTGCAAGGCGACACCGCCTTCGCAAAAATCCTGCGCAAAATCGGTCTCGACATCCGCACCGTCGCCGATGGTTTCCTCGCCGAAAAACCGCCCGCTCCGTCGGCCTCGCCACGCGCTACCCCGCCCGCCTCGGCACCCGCTTCCCCCCCCGTTCACGCCGCCGTCGCCCACGACTTCAACGCCGTCTCCGACACCTTTTTAACGCTTGCCGCGCTCGCGCCCCTGTTGCCCGAACCGCTGAGCATTCGCGGTGTCGCCCATGCCCGCCGCCAAGAAACTGACCGGCTGCTCGCTGTCGCCGTCGAGTTGGAGCGTCTTGGCCAGCGCGTCGAGCCGTCTGCCGCCGCACTCCGCGCCGACCCTTCGATTGGCGACCTCACGATTTTCCCCGACCTCGCCGCCATGCGTCGCCTTTCCTCCGCTGCGCCCTTGCCTGTGCGCACCTACGAAGACCACCGCATGGCGATGAGTTTTGCCATCCTCGGAACACACGATTTGCACGGCGACGGACGCCCTTGGCTCGCCATCGAAGACCCCGCCTGCTGCGGCAAAACATTCCCCGACTTCTTTGACGTTTTGGCGGGGTTGCAACAAACCTGCTTGCCCGTTTGCGCCCTGTTCCGCTAAATCCCGCCTATGTCAAGCCAGACTTCCGCCGCAAACGTCCCCGAAAACGAGGACGCACTTTTCTACAAATCCGCCGCGCAGTTTTTTCCTGAACACGCCGCGACAGGTCTCACTTACGATGACGTCTCCCTCGCCACACGCTACTCCGACGTCCTGCCGCGCCAGACCCGTTTGGACACCGCAATCTCCGAACGCCTCACGCTCTCGCTCCCTGTTTTATCCTCCGACATGGACACCGTTACCGAGGCGGACATGTCCATCTCAATGGCACTCAACGGCGGTCTCGGCCTCATCCATTGTAACATGAGCGAGGCCGACCAAGTGCGGGCTGTCCGAAAAGTTAAAAGCCACATCCACGGCATGATTGACGAACCGGCAACCGTCGCCCCCGAAAACACCATCGCCGAAGTCCTCGAACATATCGAAGAAAAGGATTACAAGTTTTCGACGTTTCCCGTCGTTGACAAAAACCGCCGCCTACTCGGTCTTCTGCGCGGAAGCGTCGTCAAAGAGCGCCACCGTGCGTTGACAGTCGCCGCCGCGATGACGCCCCTCGGCAAAGTTTCCACCATCCGCGCCGAAGACCTCGGCAACGACCCAATCGCCACCGCCGACCGCATTTTTTCCGAGCGGGTGGGCGTCAACAAACTGCTCGTCGTGGACGCCGATGAAACCCTGCGCGGCCTTTTCACGCTCTTCGACATCGAGAGCATCGCCGCCGAATCTGGCGCGGGAGTGCGTCCGGCGCGAGACAGCCAGTTTCGCCTCCGTGCGGGCGCGGCGGTCAGCGTCGTGCGCAAACCGGACGGCTCGATTGACCGCGACCGGCAAATCGGTCACATCGCCGCGCTCGTCGCGGAAGGGCTTGACGCCGTCGCCGTCTCCACCGCGCACGGGCTTTCCAAGGGAGTGGGCGACGCCGTGCGGCTCATTCGCAACGAGTTTCCCCAGCTTACGTTGATAGCGGGAAATGTCACCAGCGGCGAGGGAGTCGAGTTTCTCGCCAACGCGGGTGCCGACGCGGTTAAAATAGGGCAGGGTCCCGGCTCGATTTGCACGACGCGCATCGTGGCGGGCGTGGGTGTGCCGCAGCTTACCGCTCTTTACGCGGCAAGCCGTGTCGCCGCCAAACGCGGGGTGCGCCTCATCGCCGACGGCGGCATCACCAAAAGTGGCGACATCGTGAAGGCGCTCACGCTTGCTGATGCGGTGATTTTGGGCGGAATGCTTGCGGGGTGCAAAGAGGCACCGGGAAAGATTTTGGAAATCAATGGCAAACTTTACAAAGAGTATCGCGGCATGGGCAGTTTGGAGGCTATGAAAAAAGGCTCGGCGGCGCGTTACGGGCACCAAGCTGGCAAAGGTGCCAGCTTCGCAAAGGTCGCGGCGGAGGGCATTGAGGCCTTGAAAGAGGTTTCTGGCTCGGTGGACAAGGTGTTGGCGGTTCTTGCTGGCGGTGTCCAAAGTGGTCTCGGTTATCTTGGTGCCAACGACCTCGCCGAATTGCGCGCCAAGGCGCGTTATATCCGTGTCTCCGCTGCCGGACAACGCGAAGCCGCCCCCCATGACGTCGTAGAAGTAAAAACCTCCCGCTGACATCAAGACGCTCGTTGATGCCGAAACGCTCTGCGGCGAAGCATGTTATGAGAAAAAACCTCCACGCCCTGAAATGCCTGTCCCCTAAAAAAGGGACAGACCCTTTTTCGTTTGACATCGAAAAGGCAGTTGTCATTTTGTGCGACTTTGCACCACCGATGAATACGCGAACGAGACGAAACTGCAAACCCATGCTTGCCAGATTAAGCCAATATCCCAGCAAAAAGGGACAGACCCTTTTTCGTTTGACATTGAAAAGGCAGTTGTCATTTTGTGCGACTTTGCGCCGCCGAGAATACGCGAACGAGACGAAACCACAAACCCATGTTTGCCAGATTAAGCCAATATCCCAGCAAAAAGGGACAGACACTTTTTCGTTTGACATTGAAAAGGCAGTTGTCATTTTGTGCGACTTTGCGCCGCCGATGAATACGCGAACGAGACGAAACTGCAAACCCATGTTTACCAGATTAAGCCAATATCCCAGCAAAAAGGGACAGACCCTTTTTCGTTTGACATTGAAAAGGCAGTTGTCATTTTGCGCGACTTTGCACCGCCGATGAATACGCGAACGAGACGAAACCACAAACCCATGTTTTCCAGATTAAGCCAATATCCCAGCAAAAAGGGACAGACCCTTTTTCGTTTCTTTTTCGTTTGACATTGAAAAGGCAGTTGTCATTTTGTGCGGCTGCGCGCCACCAGTGGATTCACAGGCAAGAACACATGCCCGTTACCAGTGGGAATTGCTCCTTTGAACCCCCCAAACCAGTTTTGAACGGCGAAAAATGCGAGAACATATTGTGGCAGAGACAATTAGGAAGAGGGGGCGAAGGCGCACCAGCAGGTGCGCCTTCACAAATCCACCAAGCGCAGCTGCCACAACATCTTCTCGCAATACTTCCCCTCCAACTACCGTTTTTAGGTTAAATGCCCTCTACTCGTTTTGTCTCACCTATTCGTTAACGTCCTCTGTTAACGGGATTTCCACAGTGGGCAAAATCAAGGGCTTGGGCGGGGCGTCGCCAATGATGGCGGGGACTTCGATTTCCTTTTCAACCCTCCCCGAAAACCAACGACCACGATTGCCGTCATTAAAAGAATACGATGCCCAAAACACGAGCACATACTTTCCCGGCAACAAGCCGTTCGGTATTTGAAAAACGCCCTGCTTGTCCGCTGCTACCTCACAGTAGGGTCTCCCATTCATTTTTTTCATCTCCTCAAGCGAAATATCTTTCCCCGTGTTGAATACCCTTTTTGCAAGCTCATATTCCTTCGTTGCGACAGAAAAAAACAAATTCGATTTTTCCTTGGCGGACTTCGCGGGCACATTTGATGCCGAGACTTTTCCGCTAACCGGACGTCTCGTTTTCGATAAATCAACGGGAACGCTTTTTCCTTGTTCGAGCCAAAGTAGGGTTTCAAATACGGGGGTTAGCCAAGCAAAACTTTCGCCCTCCTTCTCTCCCAATACCGATATCTGAGTCAGCCCGTGTAGCGCCCGTTTGAATTCAAAGTTTCCTTCTTTGTCCGAGACGGCGCTTTCGCCAGAAAATATTGCTACATTGGGTTGCTCCTGAAGTCTCCGACTGAGACGGAGAGTTATCGTTCGGCTTGACAGTATTTTTCCGTCGAAAATTGCCTTGCCTTTCACTTGCCCCCAAGGTGTCAGCGCAAGCGATTTCCCCGAACGCAAATCAGACGGTCTTGCGCTGGCGTATCCTGTTTCATGTGTGACAAAAATTAAATGGTCGTCGCGGCACGGGCGCAAAACGACATTTCCACTGGCGTCCGCATTGGAGAGGAACCATTCCTTTTTTTCTTTCTCGCTTGCGCCTTTTCCCATTTCGCCGGAGGAGGTGCCGACTGCGCCGCTTATTTTCGGAGGAAGTATTCCGACTTGGGCGTTTGCCGCAACCTTCCCTTGGGGTGTCGTTATTTGAAACGCCAACTTTTCCCCTTTTTCGAGTTTGATCGCAAGCTCGCGGTATTTGTCCGTCCCCTTGGCAAGCTCCACAAAAACGGGATAATGGTTTTCCGACCAAACGTAATACAAGGTGTCGCCTTTGGGGGCCTCGTCGTAAAATGTGCCCGAATGCAGGGACGGACTCTTTCCCGGAAGGTAGTGCCCGAAAAAGAATTTTTTCATCCACTCCTGACGAAACTCTCGCGCAACGGCCTTTTTCACCGCTGCGTCGGCGACGGGCTTTCCAGTGGCGGCGTCAACAATTTTCCCGACGAGCTTTGCGCGGGCGGGTGCCGTGAATGTGTCACTGGCGTCTTTGATTGCGTCGGAGATTTTCGGCTCGGCGGCATCGGCGGGGAGCGGCACTGCCGCGAGCAAGAGCAATCCGGCAACTGCCGTTTTGACGGTAACTTTTTTTGTCGAGAAGAGAAACATGCCCGCCTGTCTGCCACGGATTGAAAAAAAGTCAACCCCTCAAATCCGAAAACATTCTCCCGCCATTTTTTATCCTAAGAACGGCAGTTCAGCGGGATGGGTTTGCGCAAGCCGCAGACGGCCCAAAGATTGCGCAAAACCGCCCGCATTAACTGCCGTTTTTAGGTTTATTGCGCCACGACAATGCCCAGCCATGCCGTGCTGAATAATTTACCAGACTAAAAAAGTCATTTGACATGAGAGTGGCCGCAAACCTCGACACTAATCAACACGCCAGCCCATCAGGAAAAGACACAGCGCAAATGCCATCACCGCCACCGCGCACCGCGCATTGTGCATCTCATTGCATTTTCCGGTATTTGCCCCCCCCCACGTGCCCCCGCTACTCAACCCCAAATCATGCCCCATCACGCCCCTCGTCCGCTGCCGTGTGGCATTTGGGCTTTGCGCTTGGCGGCTTTCGCGCATTTCTTCGGAGGCATGTCATCCGCACCCGAAATCATCGCGCCCGCGACACCCGCCGGCCCCGATTTTGTCCACCTGCACGTCCACACCGATTACAGCCTTCTCGACGGTTGCAGCCTCATCGAAAACCTCTTCAAACGCGCCGCCTCACTCGGCCAAAAAGCGGTCGCTATCACCGACCACGGCAATCTCTACGGCCTTTTCGACTTCTGGAAACACGCCAAAGACTTCGACATAAAACCCCTGCTCGGCTGCGAAATCTACCTCGTCTATGACTACAAAAACACCGAGCGCCCCGAACGTTCTCGCGAAAAACGCTACCACATGGGGCTGCTCGCTAAAAACTTCAAGGGCTACCAAAACCTCGTAAAACTCGTCTCCGACGCTCACCTGCACGGCACGTTTTACGGCAAACAACGCACCGATATGGAGCACCTTGCCGCCCACGCCGAAGGGCTTATCGGGTTCTCCGGCTGTATGCAGGGCGTCATCCCGCAAGCCCTCATTCGCGACGATTGGGACGCCGCCCGCGCCGCGCTCGCCCGCTTTCTCGACATCTTCGGACGCGAAAACTTTTTCATCGAAATCCAAAATCACGGCATCCCTGAGCAAGTCGCCCTCGTCCCCAAACTCCTCAAACTCGCCAGCGAAAACGACCTCCGCGTCATCTGCTCAAACGATGTCCACTACGTCAACGCCGCCGACGACTTCGCGCACGACGCGATGGTGTGCATCAACACCGGCAAAAAACTCGCCGACGCCCAACGGATGCGCTACGCCGAAAAACAGTTTTACCTGCGCAGCGGCGCGGAGATGTCGCGCATCTTTGACGAACGTCCCGACAGCCTCTCCAACACAAACCTCGTCGCCGAGATGTGCGAAAAGTTGAAGCTCACCCCACCCGACGGCGAAAACAACTACCCCGTCTATCGCTACGATTTCGCCGAACCCACCCCCCAAGACACCGCGCCCGCCACCCTCTCCGCGCCCGCCGCCACGCCCGCCACCACCACCTCCACCACCCCCGTCGCCCCCGCGCCAGCCCCCGCTGCTCCGCCCGCCGCGCCCGACCCCAAGTTTGACTCCATCCTCGACGCCTACGTCGCGCTCAAAAACAGCCTCCTCGAAAAGCAGGGCAAGCCTGCCACCTTCGACATCCCCGAAAGCAAACGTGGCAAGATGCGTCTCAACGGCACTCACCTGCTCAACCTCTGCAAAACCGGCCTGCTCGCCCGCTATGGCGTGGACTACGACGACCCCGCCGCCCAAGCCGACACCGCGCCGCGCGGCCACGGCAAACTCCCGCCCGCCGACCTCTGCAAACGCATTGACTACGAGCTATCCGTCATCGCGGGGACGGGCTTCATAGACTACTTCCTTATCGTCTGGGACTTCATTGATTGGGCACGCGAACGCCAAATCCCCGTCGGCCCCGGGCGCGGTTCTGGCGCTGGTTCGCTCGTCGCGTATTGCCTCCGCATCACCGATATTGACCCCATACGTTTCGACCTCCTCTTCGAGCGCTTCCTCAACCCAGAGCGCGTCTCCGCGCCTGACTTCGACGTGGACTTTTGCATGAACCGCCGCGACGAGGTCGTGGATTACGTCCGCCGCAAATACGGCGCAGACCGCGTCTCAAACATCATCACCTTCGGCACGTTTGGCGCAAAAATGGTCGTGCGCGACCTCGCCCGCGTCCTCGACGTCCCCTTCAACGAAGCGAACCGCGTCGCCAAACTCGTCCCCTCCGACCTCGATGCCAGCCTCGGCGATGTCAAGCTCGAATTTAAGAAAAAAGCGGGCGAGACCGAAGACGAGCGCAACAAGCGCGAGACGGAGTTTGAGGCAAAAACCAAACGCTGGGACGACTTCAAACGCGAACGCGACAACAACCCCATCGTGGGAACTATTTTTGAAAACGGTCTCGTCCTCGAAGGCATGGTTCGCAACACCGGCAAACACGCTTGCGGCATGATTATCGCCGACCGCCCGCTCACCGACATCGTGCCCGTCACCCTGCAAGAAGGCGCACTCACCACGCAGTATCCCAAAGACCCCGTGGAGAAACTCGGCCTGCTCAAGATGGACTTCCTCGGCCTCAAAACGCTCACCGTCATTGACGACGCCGTGCGCTTCGTCCGCCGCTACCGCAACATGCCGGACTTCGACATCGAGAAGGTTCCCTTCGACGACGCCGCCACTTTCGCCCTCCTCAACTCTGGCCGCACCGTCGGCGTCTTCCAGCTTGAGTCTGGCGGAATGCAAAACCTCTGCCGCAAGTTTGCCATCGCCAACATTGACGAAATCATCGCCCTCATCGCCCTCTACCGCCCCGGCCCCATGCAGTTTATTGACGCCTTCGTGGAGGGCAAAAACAACCCCGCCTCCGTCAAGTTTCCACACCCGCTACTCAAGAGCGTCGCGGGTGCCACCTACGGCATCCTCGTCTATCAGGAGCAAGTCATGCAGGCCGCCCAAGTCATCGCTGGCTACACGCTCGGCGGCGCAGACGAGCTACGCCGTGCGATGGGCAAAAAGAAAATCGAGGAGATGGTGCGCCACCGCGGCATCTTCGTAGCGGGTGCTGCCAAGACCAACAACATCGCTGCCGACGACGCCAACGCCATCTTCGACGTCCTCGAAAAGTTTGCCCAATACGGCTTCAACAAATCGCACTCTGCCGCCTACGCCTTCCTCTCCTACCGCACCGCGTTTCTCAAGGCCAACCACCCCGTCGAGTTCATGGCCGCGCTGCTCAACGCCGAGCTTGGCAACGCCGAGCGCATCTCGTTTTTCGTGGACGAGTGCGCCAACATGGGCATCCAGCTGCTCGCCCCCGACATCAATTTTTCCGAACACGGCTTCACGCCCGACTCCGCCCAGAACACCATCCGCTACGGCCTCGCCGCCGTAAAAGGAGTCGGCGAAAAAGCCGCTGACGCTATCCTCGAACACCGCGCCAAACGCGGCCCCTACAAAGATTTTGTCAACCTCTTCGAGCGCCACGAGGGGCACACGCTCAACAACCGCGCCGTCGAAAACCTCGTCAAGACCGGCGCGTTTGACTTCACCGGCGAAGACCGCCGACACCTCCTCGACTCCATCGAGAGCGTCCGAAAATCCGTCGCCGCCGACAACGCCGACCGTGCCAGTGGCCAAGGCAGCCTCTTCGACCTCATGGACGACCCGAGCCTGAAAAACGCCACCGACCCCGTTTTGCGCAACGGCCCGCGCACGACCGCGATGGAAAAGCTTCAATACGAAAAAGAGCTTCTGGGCTTTTACCTCAGCGGACACCCGATGAACAATTACGCGGGCATCGAGCGTGCCATCAATTCGCTCTCCGGCCCGCTCGAAGACCTGCCTCACCCTGCCAACAAAGACGAGCGGCGCAGTGTCCGCCTCTGCGGCGTCGCGGGCGCGGTGCAAAAAAAGATGACCAAGGGCGACGCCTCGAAGGGCAGGCCGCCAAGCCCTTGGGCGTTTTTCACGCTGAGCACAAAGACGGACAATTACAGCGTGAACCTTTTCCCCGAGGCTTACGCGGAATACGGCGCGGCGCTTTCGGGTGGCGAATTGTTGCTGGCGGAGGGACGCCACCTTTTGGTCGAGGCCGAGCTAAGTTACCGTGACGACCGTGGCGAATGGAGTCTCAATGCCTATCGCCTGTCGCCGCTGGCGGAGCGTTTGCCGAGCCTCGTGAAAAAGGTGCTTTTTGTGCTCCAACCTATAGGCGAAGCGGAGGACTTTTTGGAGCGCTTGGGCGAGTCGCTACACAGTGGCGAAAACACTGGTTCCAGCGAGGTGCATGTCGGGTTTTTGCAAACAGACGGGCGTGTCTTGCAGGCAAGCGTCGCTGCTGCGTTGCGTGTGTCTTGCTCTGCCGATTTCTACCGCACCTTTGCCCGTCACCCTGCCTGTTCCGGCACCGTCGTCGAGACCGTCCCCGTCGCCCCCCGCGCCCGCCGCTGGCCCCGCAAAGACGGCTAAAAGCAGGGCAGGGCAGGGAACTTCCTCGCAATGCCGCTTGACGTTTCCCCTCTGCTTTCGCACTCTGCCCGCAGTCACCTTCAGACTCCATACCGCTACCGCCACCGCCAATCGCAATATCCAGCACCGCACCACCGTCCACACCGTCCACCTCGTCCACCAAGTCCACTCCGTCCACCTCGTCCACCAAGTCCACCACGTCCACCAAGTCCACTCCGTCCACCGCCACCACCGCCACCCACTCACCTTCCACGTCCACGCCCATGCCAAGCTACCTTGACCCAAAGAACGACTACGCTTTCAAGCGGGTTTTTGGTGAACACAAAAACCTCTACCTGAGTTTGCTCAACAGCTTGCTGCCCATCCCGCCCGACGAGCCAATCGTCGAACTCGAATACCTCTCAAACGAACTCCTCCCTGAAAACCCGTTGAAAAAGTTTTCCGCCGTGGACGTCCGCTGCACCGACAAAAGCCAACGTCAATTCCTCGTAGAAATGCAATGGCACTGGACGGTGGACTTCGAGATGCGTGTGCTCTTCAACACCGCCAAGGTGTTCTCTGGCCAATTGCCCAAAGGAGGAAGTTACACCCCAAAGGCCATCTACGCACTGAACTTTCTCAATGGGGTTTTTCAAAAAGACATCCCCGACTACTACCACCACTACAAAATCGCCCATTCAAAATACACCGAGAAACAAAAAATCCTCAAAACGGCAGTTGGAGGGGAAGTATTGCGAGAAGATGTTGTGGCAGCTGCGCTTGATGGATTTGTGAAGGCGCACCTGTTGGTGCGTCGAACAAAGCCAACAAGTGCAGATGACATAACAGCTTCCGCAAGACGACCCGACTCAACTGCCGTTTTTAGGATAGAAAGCATGGAGTTTGTGTTTGTCGAATTGCCAAAGTTTGTCCCCGCCAATCGCGCCGAACGCAAGCTGCGCGACATCTGGCTACAGTTTTTGAGCGAAATCGAACTGGGCACAGAAGTCGTTTCGGACGATATTTTGAGCAACCCCGAAGTCCGCGAGGCCTTGCAGTATTTGGAAGCCGGAGCACTGACCCCCGTGGAGCGTGCGGCGTATGACAGGGAGACCAACCGTATCTGGAGCGAAATAGACGCGATGGATACTGCCGAAGAAATCGGTAGAGCCAAAGGCAAAGCCGAGGAGCGTGCCATAGCCGACATCGAGCTTGCCGAGGAACGCGCCAAAGCCGAGCTGGCACTTGCCGAGGAACGCGCCAAAGCCGAAGCTGCCTTGAACCAAGAAAAACTTGCAATCGTCCGCAACCTACTTGCGGCTGGCATGGAACCCGCCCTCATCGCCCAAGCCACAAAACTCCCCCTCGCCGAAATCCAAGATATCTCCAAAACACCTTCGGAACAAAAACCCTAATCGCCTCACTAACTCACTTTTCATTTCATTTTCTTCCCTTTTCCTTTCACCACTCACGCTACTCACCGCGCCAATGCCAACCAAAGCCAAAGCCCTCGGCCAATACACACGTTTCGACTGGTCTATGAAACGCCTCTTGCGCAACAAGGCCGACTATGTCGTGCTCGACGGCTTTCTCACGGCACTCCTCGGCGAAGAAATCAAAATCACGGCACTCTTAGAAAGCGAGGGCGACAAGGAGACCGCCGACTCTCGTTCAAACCGCGTTGACCTTCTCGCACAGGACAGCCGCAAACGCAAAATCATCATCGAAATCCAAAACAATCGCGAACTCGACTACTTCCAGCGCATGCTTTTCGGCACAGCAAAGGTCGTCACCGACTTCATCGAAAAGGGCAAAGACTACGGCGAAATCGGGCGCATCTTTTCTGTCAACATCGTCTATTTCAAGTTGGGACATGGCACCGATTACGTCTATCGCGGACGCACCGAATTTCGGGGCATTCACACAAACGACCTTTTGAGTCTCTCGGTTGAACAACTTGAGAAATTTCTCGCTTGCAAAGAAGTCAGCGAAATCTTTCCCGAATACTTTGTCCTGCGCGTCGGCTTCTTCGACAAACCTCCCACAAACCCATTAGACGAATGGATTTATTTCTTCAAAAACGACGAAATCCCCAAAAACTTCAAAGCCCCCGGTCTCAAAGAAGCCCGCGAGCGTCTGCGTGTTGACCGCCTAACTCCCGACGAACGCCGTGCCTACTTGAACCACTTGGACGCCACGCGCCACGAAAGCACCTTCGACGAATCCCTCTGGATGGAGGCGACGGTCACAAAGGCGGTTGAGGTTACCCGCAAGATGCTCGCCAAAGGATATTCCTTCGACGAAATCTCTGCCATGACCGACCTCTCCCTCGCCTCAATTCAACGCATTTCCCAAACACCTCCAGACAAAAAACTGCAGTAACCACTGCAATTCTCTCCTTCTTCACTTCTACCACCTTTCCACTTCCCTTTTTGCCACTTCCACCTTTTCATCTTTCACCACTCTTCCCGCCAAACAAATCTCCATGAACAACAGCCGCCGCCGCTCGCATCATTTCCTTCGCGCAATCGAGACCCCCACTCGTGCTCGGACGGAAGCAGCAGCACCGCACAACGCTGTTGAACAATCGTTCAACTTACCCCCCCCCCCCCCAATGCAAGTCTCTAAATAGCAAGAACTTAGGAAAGTTTTTCTCTTTGCGACAGTCTCCCGCAGGCATTCTTGTCTGTGTTCCCAGTGCCTCTTATGAGACCTATAGCTCTTATAGGTCCTATAAGACCTATAGGTCCTATACGTCCTATAAGAGTAGCACCACCACCACCCCCCCCCCCCCACCACCGGCAACACCCGCCCGCCCCGCCCCCCCCTACTTCCCGCCCACTCGCCCACTCGCCCTATCCGGTTGCAGCGGCGGCGTTCACGCCGCCTCACGTCCCGCGCCCCCGCACCACACACTTTTTCCCCTCTCAAACAGGGAAAACAACAACACGACAAAACAACAACACAAAACAACGCATAACACCATAAACATCACTGCACATACCATACTGCTATGAACATCACGAACATCATGAACACCATGAAAAAAACACTCCGGTTCTCAATATGCCGGTTCCTAACACGAGCCGTTCCAACGCTCGCCTTGGCCTTCGCAGCATTAACTGCCGCGCTAATCGCCACGCCCATCACGCAAGCTGCGTCCACCACGCAAGCCCCCAAAAACACTGTCGCGGCGGGTTACACCCATAGCCTGTATGTCACCGCTTCCGGCGACCTATACGCCAGGGGTAACAACGAATCCGGTCAGCTTGGCGACGGAACGACCACCGACAGGTCAACTCCTGTGAAAGTGGCCTCCGGCGTTGCCTCAGTTGCGGCGGGTGCTTCCCATAGCCTGTATGTCACCACTTCCGGCGACCTATACGCTATGGGCAATAACAGCTCCGGTCAGCTTGGCGACCCCACGACCACCTACTGGTCATGGTCAAGGTCAACTCCTGTGAAAGTGGCCTCTGGCGTTGCCTCAGTCGTGACGGGTGACTACTACAGCCTGTATATCACCACTTCCGGCGACCTATACGCTATGGGCGACAACGGCTCCGGTCAGCTTGGCGACGGCACGACCACCGACAGGTCAACTCCTGTGAAAGTCGCCTCCGGCGTTGCCTCAGCTGTGGCGGGTTACACCCATAGCCTGTATGTCACCACTTCTGGTGACCTCTACGCTATGGGCAACAACGAATACGGTCAGCTTGGCGACGGAACGGCCACCGATAGGTCAACCCCTGTGAAAGTCGCCTCCGGCGTTGCCTCAGTAGCGGCGGGTTACACCCATAGCATGTATGTCACCGCTTCTGGCGACCTATACGCTACGGGCAACAACGAATACGGTCAGCTTGGCGACGGAACGACCAACAATAGATTATCCTATGGAAAAGTGGCTTCCGGCGTTACCTCAGTTGTGGCGAGTGGATCCAGCCTGTATATCACCACTTCCGGTGACCTATACGCAGTGGGCAGCAACTGGTCCGGTCAGCTTGGCGACGGAACGACCACCGATAAGTTAACCCCTGTGAAAGTCGCCTCTGGCGTTGCCTCAGTTGCGTCGGGTGACGGCTGGACCCTGTATGTCACCACTTCCGGCGACCTATACGCTGTGGGCAGCAACTACTACGGTCAACTTGGCGACGGCACGACCACCAATAGGTTAATCCCAGTGAAAGTGGCCTCCGGCGTTGCCTCAGCTGTGACGAGTGAGGACTCCTACTACAGCTACAGCCTGTATGTCACCACTTCCGGCGACCTATACGCTATGGGCAGCAACCAATACCGTCAGAACCCCACGATACCCGACCCCCCTGTTAGTTCAACCCCTGTAAAAATTGCCTCTGGGTTGGCAACCCCGCCGTCTATCTTTACACAGCCCGTCTCGCAAACGGCGAACGCTGGCGCAACGGCGACATTCTCCGTCTCAGCCACAGGCGGCGGCGCATTGAGTTACCAATGGTATTTTGACGGCACCGCACTCACAGGAAAAACGGCTCCCACGCTCACGATTTCCAGTGTTACCGCTGCCAATGTAGGCAGTTATACGGTCATCGTCACCAACACCACAGGCTCCGTTAGCAGTTCCGCTGCAACGCTCACGCTTAGAACCCCGCCGTCTATCTCTACGCCGCCCGCCTCGCAAACGGTGAACGCTGGCGAGACGGCGACATTCTCCGTCTCAGCCGCAGGTAGCGGCGCATTGAGTTACCAATGGTATTTTGGCGACACCGCACTCACCGGAGAAACATCTTCCACGCTCACTATTTCCAGTGTCACCGCCGCCAACGCAGGCAGTTATACGGTCATAGTTACCAGTGCCACCGGCTCCGTTACCAGTCCCGCCGCAACCCTCACCGTCAACACGGACGGTAACGACGACGACGACGACGACAACAACAATGGCGGCGGCGGTGTTACTGCGCCTGTTATCACTGCCGACCCCGCTGACGCATCCGCTCGCGAAGGCGGCGCGGCGACGTTCTCCGCCACTGCCACGGGCGAAAGCCGCACCTACCAATGGCTTCATAACGGCACCGTCATCGAAGGCGAAACTGCTTCCACGCTCACGCTGAGGCAAGTATTGCTCGCCGATGCCGGCACCTATCAAGTGCGCGTCACTAACGCCGGCGGCTCCGACATCAGCGAACCTGCCACGCTTACCGTTACTGGTTACGACATCTACGGACTCACCACAAAAGGTGCGAAATTTACCGCGCCGAAGTTCAATAAAAACGTCCGCCCGCTTGCGCCAAAAACTAAACAAATATTTGTTTGGACAGTTGACTACGGCGACGGCAACGGCGAGCAAGTGCTTACCAACAAAGGCAAGCCCGTTACCGCCGCGAGTTACACCGCAAAAGCCGACGGACACTATACTGTTTACTACCGTTATACACCCATCGGTGCCACCGAGCCAGTGACTGTTTTGGCGGCGGATTTCGGCTGGGTGCAAGTGTTCCCTGTGCTGAAGTTTCACAAAACAGAAGGGCTGCTTATTACCGACCAAGTGACATCTGTTCCGTCTGTAAAGAACGGTGTCGTTATTGCGGAAGGTGAGTTTATCGGGCTAACCGCCAAACTTGAAACCGCGCCCGAGGTGCCTGTTGTTTATATATGGTTTGACGGCAAAGTAGCCATTCACGCAAGCGAACCGACCTTCTCGCAAACGGATTACTTCCTCTACACCGCGCTCACTGCAAAATCGAAAATCTCTGTGACTGTCAGCACATACGCCACCGACGCCAAAGGCAAATCGCTCTCCTCTGTAAAGAGTAAGACTCTGGCGATAAAACCGATACTTCCGCCCTCTGTGACAATCACCACAGCAATTAGTAATGACGGTCGTGTGCATGTCGCCGCAGGCAAAGCCTTGTCGCTAAAAACCAAAGTCACTGGCACTGCAAAGTTCACTTATCAGTGGCAATACCGCGCCAGTGCCGAAGCCGAGTGGGTGACTCTGACCGACAGTTATGCGGGCACCGCTGCGAACACCATCAGTGGCGCGGCAAAAGCCACGCTCTCTATAAAAGCCACGACCCCTGCCGCCTCCGGCGAGTATCGCGTCATCGTCACCAACTCTGCTGGCTCCACCCACGCCGCCAGTGCTGGTGTGTCAGTCTCCGTGCAGTAGCAACAGGCCCCACTGGGAGCGCCCTGCGCTCCCAGTGCCACGCTGCACAGACAAGTTCTCGTCCTTCGTCCTCCCCTCCTCGCAAAATCTTTAGTCTGGTTAATTATTCGGAGCGAGGGTGGGGTGGGGGGAGGCGGGGGAAGGGGAGAAGTAAGTATCCGCCTCTCAACTACGCGATAAATCATGCACTTACGACACGGGCAATATTTGTCCCATTTGTCGCGCTCGAATTAAAAGGCAGCCATTTTATTACTTGACTTCGCTGGGGTTCGTGCAACTTTCCCGTGCGGTGACTGCCACGTGCCCTCCACAAGATTGCAACGGGACACACACACCAACATCTGGTAGCCCGATAATCTCGCCCCATGCGGGGCCGACTGCGTCCGAGTTTCCACTCAAAGTAGCGAGGAACCCAAATTATGAAAGACAAGGCAGTTAAGGGCACTCCTAAAAATAGATTTACGTGGTCGCAGCACAGTAGGCGGCATACGAAATACCCAACGGTGTCTCTCAGCCCCGTAGGGGCGATATGTTGGTAGCACGGGGTTTTAACCCCGTGAAAAGCGCCCCTCATTCACAAAGTCCCGTAGGGACGACACAGCGACGGCGCGGTCTGGTTGCGTCCCTACGGGACGCGGGGTTCGGGCGACACTAACACGGGGTTAAAACCCAATACCGTTCAGGTAGTGCGAAAATACGAAGAAAATTTCTGAAACCGCATGTGGCTTGGAGCGCTGAAGGCGCGGCTTCATAATAGCCTATGGCGTAGCCATAGGATACACGACAGCGGTTCTCAGCGGGCTGTAAGCCCGCCTCAACCTTCGTTCTGAACCCCACCCTCGCACCACCGCCGCCTACCATCCGCACGTTGAGGCGGGCTTTCAGCCCGCTGAGACAAGGCGAGACCGATACCTATGGCGTTGCGATATGCTATTATGAAGCCGCGCCGTTGGCGCTACGATGCACCCTCCGTTTCAAAGGCCATTCTCGTATTTTCGCGCTACCTGAACGGTATTGGGTTTCAACCCCGTGTTCGTGCGGTAAAAAGTGCCAGGCGGTAAAAAGTGCCAGGCGCTTTTTTTGCCTTGCTTTTAATTTTCCAATTATGACATTTTCGATAGTTACCCGCCGCCATTTTGGAATGCGGTGCCAGACGGCGCGAAGTTCACCTCCGCGCCCGCCGACACTGCTTTCGCAGTGTGCCACAGACAATCCTGTCTGTGATGTCGGCGCGGTAAAAAGTGTCAGGCGCTTTTTTGCCTTGCTTTTAATTTTCCAATTATGACATTTTCGATAGTTACCCGCCGCCATTTTGGAATGCGCTGCCAGACGGCGCGGAGTTCACCTCCGCGCCCGCCGACACCGCTTTCGGAGTGTGGCACAGACAATCTTGTCTGTGATGCCGTCGCTGTAAAAAGTGCCAGGCGCTTTTTTGTCTTGCTTTTAATTTTCCAATTATGACATTTTCGATAGTTACCCATCGCCATTTTGGAGTGCAGTGCCAGACGGCGCGGAGTTCACCTCCGCACCCGCCGACACCGCTTTCGGAGTGTGGCACAGACAATCCTGTCTGTGATGCCGGCGTCTCCGACGACACATCGAGCACAGGCGAACACAGACAGGATTGTCTGTGCTACACTCCGACACCGCTTTCGCAAACACCGCACCTCTCAAACACCCGCCTCTCCCGCCGCCGTCAAAAACACTGTCGCGGGGTGCGGCCTTGCGGTATTTTTCATCAACATTGGGAGGCATTTTGCATCACAACCCTGAATGCGTTGCCCAAGGGCGTTGCAATAACCTGATATCCGCGAGGTTGTGCATCCCGCTGGGGTTGTGGCGCATCATTTCCCTGACCCAAGGTAGGCGTTCGTTCCTCGCGCCAACCCTGTGGCTCTGTTGGGCAACCTCGTTAGGGTTTGGAACTACCAGTATCTTCCGCCGCACCCGCGACGCAGACTGCCAAGTCTGCTTGCCGTGTCGCCGCTCTTCCGTGTGCGCTTCGCGCACACGCAGCAGACTTAGCAGTCTGCGACACCAACGCCTCCACCCGCAAGAAAAAAATTAGACTGTCTAATTATTTTTGGCCCATAGTTCGGAAAGGTGCCGAGTGGCGTCATCATAACCCAGAATGTGTTGCCCAAGGGCGTCGCAATAGCCTGATGTCCGTGAGGTTGTGCATCCTGTTGGGGTTGTGGCGCATAACTTCCCTGACCCGAGGTAGGTGCTTGTTCCTCGCACCAACCCTGTGGCTCTGTTGGGCAACCTCGTTAGGGTTTGGAACTACCGGTATCTTCCGCCGCACCCGCGACGCAGACTACCAAGTCTGCTTGCTGTGTCGCCGCTCTTCCGAGTGCGCTTCGCGCACACGCAGCAGGCTTAGCAGTCTGCGACACCAACGCCTCCACCCGCAAGAAAAAAATTAGACTGTCTAATTATTTTCGGCATCTTCCGCCGCGCCCGCAACGCAGACTACCAAGTCTGCTTGCTGTGTCGCCGCTCTTCCGAGTGCGCTTCGCACACACGCAGCAGACTTAGCCGTCTGTGACACCGACGCATCCAGCCGCAAGAAAAAAATTAGACTGTCTAATTATATTAGGCCCATAGTTCGGAAAGGTGCCGAGTGGCGTCATGACGGCAAAAAGTGCCAGACGCTTTTTCACTTGCTTTTGATTTTCATCATGACATTTTCAATACTTGTCAACCGCCCTTATGGAGTGCAGTGACAGGGCGAGAAACGAGCACCAAGACGACGTGCCCCCCCCTCTCTGACTTTTCTTTTTTTTAGACCTTGCATTACAAAGACACCACGGCAACATTCCCAACCATGTCCGACACCGAACACACAGACTCGAACACCAATCCGAACGCCGAACAAAACGTCGCGCAAAACGCCGAACAAAACGCCGCCCCGAATGCGGCGGCCTCGAAACACGCCTTCCAAGCGGAAGTCCGCCAAGTCCTCGACATCGTCGTCCACTCGCTCTACAAAGACCGCGACATCTTCATCCGCGAGCTTGTTTCCAACGCCTCCGACGCGCTCGAAAAACTTCGCCACATCCAGCTTACCGAAAAGGACACCGCCGACTCCGGCGCGTCCCTCGAAATCAATGTCACCTCCGACGACACGGCAGGCACCCTCACTATCGCCGACACGGGCGTCGGCTTCACGCGCGAGGAGCTTGTCGAAAACATCGGCACCATCGCCCACTCCGGCACCAAAGCCTTTCTGCGTGCCATCAAGGAAAACGGCGGCACCAACGAAAACCTCATCGGCCAATTCGGCGTCGGTTTTTTCAGCGTCTTCATGGTCGCCGACCAAGTGGACATCTACACGCGCACTTGGCGTCCCGACGGCGAGAGTCTCCACTGGTCTTGCGCGGGCGGCGGCGACTACACCGTCGAACCCGCCGCCAGCGACGAAAAACGCGGTGCCCGCATCGTCATTCGCCTCAAACCTGAATACAAAGATTTCGCCTCCGCTGACCGCGTTAAAGAGCTTCTTTTACGTTACTCGAAATACGTCCCCGTCCCGCTCCATCTCAACGGCGAAAAACTCAACACCGTGCAAGCCCTCTGGCTTAAAAACAAAAGCGGCATCACGGAGGAGGAATATAAAGAGTTCTACAAGTTCCAATGTCACGCCTACGACGAACCGCTCGACTGGCTACACTTCAACGCCGACGCCCCGCTCCTCATCAACGCGCTGCTTTATTTCCCCGCCTCCAACGCCGAGAAGGCTGGCTTCGGGCGCATGGACCCCGCCGTCGCTCTCCATTGCCGAAAAATCCTTATTGACGACGCCCCCAAAGGGCTTCTCCCCGACTGGCTTCGTTTTCTCCGTGGCATTGCTGACAGTGCCGACCTCCCCCTCAACATTTCCCGCGAAACTATGCAGGACAGTGCCCTTGTCCAGAAGCTCAACCGCGTCCTCACTAAACGTGTTATTAAACACCTCGTCGAGCTTGCCACTCGCGACGTCGAACGCTACGAAAAGTTTTGGCGCGAATTTGCCATCTACATCAAAGAAGGCATCATCACCGACTACGAATACCGCGACGCGCTTGCTCCTCTCTTACGCTATCAAACAAACGTCACCGACGCAGGCAAAACCGCCTCTCTCGACGACTATGTTTCTCGTATGAAAGAAAGCCAAAAGGCTATCTACTATTTGGCGGGTCCCGACCGCGAAACCATTGTGCATGGCCCTCATATAGAAGCCTTCAAAGCGCGTGGCCTCGAAGTTCTTTTTCTCTGTGACTCTGCCGACGAATTTGTGATGAGCCACCTCGGAAAATATAAAGATAAAGAGCTTCTTGCTGGCGACCAAGCCGACCTCGACCTCGGCGACGCACCCGAAAGCGCAGGCGAGCCCCTGCCCTCCGAGCGTGTTAAAACTCTTTGCGAATGGCTAAAAACAGAGCTGGGCAACGACACCCAAAAACTCGCTGCCGTAGAGGCCGGACAACGGCTTGTTGACAGCCCTGCTGTCGCTCTCAACGCGGACAAGTTTATGTCTGCCGCCATGCGTCGCATGATGCGAGCAATGGGGCAGGAGAACGACGCTGCTGCTTCCGGCGTCAAGTTGGAAATCAATCCGCGCCACGGTCTCATTCACAAATTGGACGCTCTCCGCGACACCGACCCGTCGTTTGCAAAATTGCTTGCCGGACAACTCTTTGACAACGCGCTTTTGGCCGCTGGTCTCTTGGAAAACCCCCGCGCCATGACTTCCCGCATCTACGAAATCCTCGAAGCCGCCGCCGCAAGAAAATCCTAAAAAGAGCACGAAAATCTAAGAACTGCGGATAGTGCGGATGCCACAACAGCTTCCGCAAGATGACCCGACTCAACTGCCGCTCAAATAATCGCGGAGCCGCCCTTTTTTAGGGTGTCCCGCACGGCGGCAGCGGAGATTTTTTGAATAGGAACATTTTGGCTTAACGAAAGCTGCGCGGCGACACCCGCCGCCTCGCCTAACTGGTTCATATTCACCATAACTCGAATGCCAGAATACGCGATAAGACCAGCGTCGAGCATACGCCCCGCAGTGATTAAATTCGGGATACGAGGCGGAATAATAGAGCGCAGCGACACCTGATAAAACGTGGGGTTTTGCGCGGTCTTCGGACGCCAACGCCCGCCCTTCGACGGATAGCTAGGGCGGACATAATTTTGTGTGCCATCTAAAGAACGGAATGTGATGCCCGGTTTGTCTTGGTGATGTTGGTCAAAAATATAACTGCCGTTGGCAATCGCGTCGTCAAAATGCTTTCCGTAAAGCGCATCGTCATCGCTTGTTTGAAAGAGACATTTGACGTGGCGTGTTTCGCGGATGCCTATATAAGAAGAAAGAGCGGTGAGGCGGGTGCGATTTTTCGGATTATATTTGCGCAGCATATCCAGCATAGCGCGGATTTGGCGGCGGCCATTGATTTCGGCGTCGGATAATTGCTTGGCATTCGAGCAATCCGCACCGTAGATACGAGTTCCAGCGAGCATATACGTTTGTGTATTCGGAAGATATGCGCCCCAATAGAAACCGTCTGGAATGCCAAATTCTGCGCCGTGTTTTTTGAGTAGAGAATTGAATGCGCCGTTGTCGAAACCCTCAAAATGCGCCGCAGTAGTTGGCGGTTGTAACATTGGACGAACATAAGTTTCTAAGCCAAGCCGGACGCATAAATCGGCGTCGCCCGTAGCGTCTATAAAAAACTTTGCTTTGATGACGCCGCGCCCAGATTTTCCGTCAACAATAACGCCCGCGAGTTGTCCTGCGCTGTCCAAATACGGTTCCGAAAACAGTGTATTTAGAAAGGGGCGAACTTTGTTTTCGAGGACAATTTCATCAAGTTCGATTTTTAATTCTTGTGAATTAAACGTGAACCAGTTTGACGCATTTTTGGGTTGGACAACTGCCTTGCGTTTTCCGAGTCGCTCCATTGTTTCAACGGTTAATCCGGCGATGATTTGCCGTTTCTTTTCGGTGTCGAATATCGAATGCCAGATGTTGATAAGCGAACTTGTAGCGACGCCGCCGAAACAATTTTGTTTTTCTACGATGACGACTTTTGCGCCGAGGCGGGCAGCGCGAACCGCTGCGAAAACGCCCGTGCAACTTCCGCCTAAGACGCAGATGTCCGCCTCTGCAAAAATGGGCAGTGTGGTCTCGGTGCGAATAGTGACAGTGCTCCCTTTGGCGTCGGCAGGGGCGACAGGCACGGCCACTGGAATTGCTCGCGGATTATCGGCAGTCGCGGTGCTGGCGGTGCGGTGCGTAAGGATTGCCGCCGCGCCGATTGCCGGAAGTTTTTGGAGAAAGCCACGCCGATTGAGACGTGAGCTTGGAGAGTTGCGGTCAGAGTGTGTCATTTTTGAAAAGCGAAGAAGTTGCGTCTCACTATTACACCACCCGTCTCTCAAAGTTCCCGCGTGTTCCCTCGCGACATGGAAGCCTCGGCGGCGCGCCAGCCTTCGGGCTTAAAAAGGGACAGGCACTTTTTTATTTTGAAGAACCTCTTCCATGAGTTCCCTTGTGTTTTTGGAAAAACGGTCGCAGCTTTGTTTTAGATGTTTAATTCGCACTTTCTTTTCGGAAAATTGTTGGATTGCGAAACGCATTTCTTCGGAATACAAAAAGGGGGCGTTGCGCAATTTGCCTGCGGCGGCGCGGGAGACATCGCGCTGGATACGATTATACATTCCGATATCGTTGGTGGAAATAATTTGCGCAAACTCTTTGTCGAGTGCGGCCTTTTTTTCTTCAAGTGCGTTTGCCAACGCGACGAGACAAGACAAACGCGACGATGCGGTTTTCTTGGCGTCTGGCGAAGACGTTTTCGCCGGACGGTCGCGCCGTGAGAGTTCCACTATTGTTTCGTAACGCAACCCTAATTCGTCGAGGGTGTTTCTGTTCCAGTCGTCTTCTTTTGACGGAAAAGGTGCGAGCGCGATATAATAAAATAGCCATTCGCGGGCAGTTGTTTCGGCGCGGGTTGGACGTTCGCCAAAGAGGTCGCTGCGCTGCTTTTGCACTTTTATTATTCCGTATTTCAACGCCAGTGCTTTTTTGTGAAATTCAGCGGTGTTTTTTCCGTCTGCCAAGACACGAATTTCTTCGAGCAAGGGCAACCATTTTCCGGCGTCTTGTAACGGCAATGGCGGCGGAGACAGCAAGGGCGTCTGTTCTACTTTTGGGGGCAAACGTCCGTCAGAGTTTTGCGTGGACAGTGGTGCCGGCGGCAGTAACGAAGAGATGCGTGGAGTTTGTTCGGCTTTTGACGGCTGCCAATCGCCATAACGTGTTTGCAAAAAAGTGCTTCCGGTTGGAAGCCGAGAGACAGTTGAGTTAAATTTGGAGACGCTGATTTTTCCTTTTTCTCCGGATTTAGACGACATCAGAAAAGTCTCAATTATTCCTTCTTGGAGAATATGCGCTTTGGCATCTTTTAAGAAACGCAACGTTTCTGCATCCGCTTTCTTTTCGGCGCGGTTGTAGTGATGAAAAATGAGCAATCGTTTATTAAATTCGCTCGCAAAGTTTCCGCTTTGCCAATACCAATGGCAATGCCATTCGCAGGTGTGGTCTTGCGTGAGTGTTGTGAGAGGATACGGGGGAAAACGCGAGCCAAAGGGCGTTATATAATCGTAGGAGATAAAGTCGTTAAAGAAACCACCGGGGTCGAGTGTGCCAAAATAATCGCTTGGATTGTGGTTCATTCCGTTGGCAAATATACTTCCGCTGGTGGGATGGATATTTGGCACACCGTCCGGGTTGCCGTCACGCTCAATGACTTTTATCCCGCCTTCTGCGATACCTCCGAAGTTGATATTTGTTGGCGACGGGAAAACGCGGAGCACTGTCCATGCGCCCAAGACACGTTCTGCCGTCAGGTCAGCCTTTGTTATTTTTCCGCGAAATCCCGTTTCGTCGGGCGGAGTTTGCAATTCGGGGAATTGCTCCGCATCCGGCGCGTGGCGCGAGCGCAATGGGGCGTCCGGCGCGAAAACTTGAAACGTAAGCGTGGCAATTTGCGGGCGGATATCGCGGGCTTGTTTTGTTTTTCCAAAAATAGAGGCGGCACTGGTGCCGAAAAAAGTTCGGACCCGCACCGTCACGACACGTTTTTTGGGTTCGTTAAAAACACGCATATTAAGCGTGACCTTTCGTGCCCCCTTGACGGCGGAAATCTCCAACGCACCGCCGGAATGCACTTCTCCAAAATAGGCGCAATCGGCTCCCTCGGTGATTGTCCATTCGGCAGCAGCGGCTGCGGGCGATGTCGGATTTTCCGCACCGACGGACAACTCGATTTGTTCGCCCGCGCCCACGTCGCGACGCGCACGTTCGGCGGCTTCGGTTTTGCCGTTACGTGTTTCGTTGCCACGGGCGTCGGTCGCGATTTCGCCGTTAAGCCAGTCGGGCGAGCACAAAAGCGTCTGGCTGTTTATCACGGAAATCGGCGTCGGCGCGACTTTTCCCGCCAACGCTTGCGGCAACGGAAAAAGAAGCGCGGCGGCAAAAAGAACGTGAGCGGTTCGCGGTAGAAAAAACATCGGCGGCGGGGCAAATGGCGGAGCGAGATGGCGGGACGAGGCAGCGCGATTTTCGGGTTAGACGTGCTGGACGACTTCGGCGAGCGGGAAGCGCACTTTGGCGAGCGACGCGTATTTGTCCGTCTCCAAGCGGTATCCGGCGGCGACAGTGAGGACGGTTGTGAACGAGGTGTCGCCGAGTTGCAAAATCTCGTCGTATTTTTTTGGTTCCAGCCCTTCGATTGGGCAGGTGTCAACGCCGAGCAATGCGGCGGCAGTGGTGAATTGGCCGAGGGCGATGTAGAGTTGCCGCGCTGCCCAGTCGGTGAGTTTTCCGTTGAGGGCGCGTTCGCTGAGCGTTTCCAAAATCACCTCGTTGAAACCTTTTAGCGATTGCGTCGTCACGCCGCGAACCTCGGCGATGCGGGCGAGGTAGTGCGCAATATCAACGCTGCTGGTCGCTTTGCGGGCGAGAAATACGACGAACTTTGAGGCGTCGGTGACCGCTGGCTGGTCCCACGTGTGCGGGCGCAAGCGGGCGCGGATTTTCGGCGAATCAACGACGAGAAACTTCCACGGTTGCGCACCAAAAGCGGATTGCGAGAGGACAAGCGTTTCTTCCAACGCGGTCCACGTCGGCTCCGGTATTTTGCGCTGCGGGTCGAAGAGTTTTGTCGCGTAGCGGGTTTTGAGAGTGCCGAGCAAAGCGGACTCCGAGAGAACTGGTGTGAGTGCCATAGATGTTTTGAAAGTTTTGAAGGTTTTGAAGGTTTCGAGGAAGCGGTTGGTAGAAAATGGTTGCGTGAAAACGGAAATTATTTAGACACTGCGAGTTCTCCTGTGTTCCGTGCCCGTCTGTGATTTGCCTGCTCCATTGGCCGCCCTGCGGTTCGGGATTTATTGCGGCACGGAAAACTACACGGAAACGATCTTTAGCCAAGTCAGGGCAACAAAACATCTCACCGCCACCATGAATTGCCCAAGCTCACAATCCGTAAAGAATCCGTAAAGTGCCTGTCCCTTTTTGCAGGTTTATGGATGCCCCCACATGGCTATTTATTGTAACTAACTATACATTATCAAGTTCTGGAAATATAAATCGAAATCGCTCGAAAAATTAACCAGGCTAATATATTTGTTTGACCGGAACGAGAATGTGACATTTTCCCCATACTGCGCCTACACGGCCACAACAAGACAAACAGTCTCGACAACAACACATCACAACCCCACTGGGAAAGGCAGGCTCACAATCCGTAAAGTGCCTGTCCCTTTTTGCAGGTTTATGGATGCCCCCGCATGGCTATTTATTGTAACTAACTATACACTATCAAGTTCTGGAAATATAAATCGAATTCGCTCGAAAAATTAACCAGACTAATATATTTGTTTGACCGGAACGAGAATGTGACATTTTTCCCATACTGCGCCTACACGGCCACAACAAGACGAACAGTCAGGACAACAACACATCACAACCCCACTGGAAGGGGCAGGCTCACAATCCATAAAGTGCCTGTCCCTTTT